>NZ_JAAHIG010000014.1:86925-103621 GCF_010692305.1 Moorena sp. SIO4G3
CAAAGGAAGAGTTACCTGTACCTTTGACAGTCAGACCACCATTGGCTGCTGTGCTTAACGCCATTCTCTCATTAGTGCCATTAGTATCTCTCCAGGAGTGGTTGCCATTGGCAGCATAAAATAAAGTCTGACTATTGATACCCAGTCCGTATCCATCCCAAAGTTGCAATTTTAGGTTGTTGGTAGTGTCATTATTGGTAAAGACAATTTGTTGAGCACCATCGAGTTGAATCTCCCCTGCGCTAACAGTCAACTTCCCTTGTACTTTTAATTTCGATGAACCTGGATCTGTGGTGCCGATACCAACCTTGCCTGCAAAGTAGTTATCTCTAGTACCTCCAAACCATGCAGAATTATCTGCACTCCCAGTCCATCCATTATGCTCTACAAATAAACGAACTGCTTCCCCTTCGCTTCTGACTTGGAAGATAGGATCACCGTCAGGGGGATTGTCTTCGACTCGATAGACTAAGCCGGTTGCCCCTTGAGTACCGTCACCGCGATGATTGCTGCTGTTGGGAGCTTCCATCAGCAGAGTACGCTCACCAGAGACGTTGCTGCTGAAGCTTAAACTTCCATTTACTGTGGTATCACCTGTAACACTCAAATCCCCATCAATAACAACCAAACTACTGGCACTATTACCACCAGAACGCAGGGTCGGTCCAGTGATTGCACCATTATCCAAATTACCACTAGGCAAACGCACTCCAGAATACTGGCGTACACTGAGATCAGGAGTCACAGTACCGTTTCCAGCAATTGCCAGCTTTGCCAGAACAATTGAGTCCTCAGGCACATTTCCCAGGGTAGCAACTTGGATATTGGGCTTTTCGTGCCAGCGCCTGGCACCACTGCTACCCAAACCCCCCTCATTTGTCTGATCCGATTGTTCCTCTTGATAGGAAATAACTAAGTAAACTTGCTGATTTTTGTGGGCACTGAGATTGATTGGCGAAGAGTCTGTACTCAGAATAATCTGCCGACCTTCACTGTCAAGAGCAGTACCAGGGGTAACAATCACCTGATTAGTGTCAGTCTTAAGAGTCAAACCATCACAAATGCCGGAAACCCTCAGGAATTGGTCTAGGCGGCGCTGTCGGTCAATATGATACTTTTGTTCATCAATAAAATCCTGGTCTTTTAAAAACTCACCATCGAAGTAGCGTACTCGCTTTTCAATGTAAGGATACTGAATGTAATCTGCCATTTTAATTCTCCCTTAGTTACGATATCGTTGTGGTGCCCAATAGTGTAGTCTCCCCAACGATGATGCCTGGTTTACTTTCAGTGGGCTCATTAATAATTTGCATACCGGGTATTAACACCCGCAAAGCATAAAACGTGTGAGCTGGTTTCTCCTGATTCACAATTGCCTTAGCAATCTCTTCCTGACGTTGGAGCAGTTTAGGGTCTCGCTCATTCAAGGTGATTGTCACCTGGAAGTAGTGAGGGGGTTGTTCAAATTCGTAGATTTTGACGTCTTCTTGAGTGTAAAGTTCTAGCATTTGCTTCACTCCCGCCTTAGTCCCCCGTTGGCGATAGAGAGGGACAATATTGCTGATAAATCGGCGTTTAGTCTCCTCAGTCCAATCATCTCGCAAACTTAAAGCCACCCAATTGGCCAGCCAAGGTATAAACTCAGTTGGTGCTATCTCTGACTCTACTGGTAAATCAGGATGATTATAGGGATTGAAGTAAGTAGGGATACGGTCAATGTACTCTTCTAGAGCCAACTGATCAGGATTTGGATCCTCAGTATCCCTAGGTAAAAAGCCACTCATTACCCGCTCAAGGGCTAGCAGGAACCGACCAACAAAAGGGTCTTCCTGAAAGTTAGCTGGTAGATAGTTTAGATAGCTACTGAAGTAGTTGGACATAAGCGCGTTTGTATCTAGGTTTTAAACACACGAATTGTTGAAATAGGCAAGAGGCAAGAGGCAAGAGGCAAGAGGCAAGAGGGGAAAGGCAAGAGGCAAGAGGCAAGAGGCAAGAGGCAAAGAGTTGCGTAGGGTGCGTTAGGGGCGGGCTTGGACTCATTTTCCACCTCTTGGTCAGGGTTGGAACAGCCCGCCCCGTAACGCACCACCCAAAGGCTCGCACTGATTTTCCGGCTCTTGGTCAGGGTTGGAACCGCCCGCCCCGTAACGCACCACCGGGTCTACCTACTCCCGATTCCCGATTCCCGATTCCCGATTCCCTGTTCCCTATTCCCTGTTCCCTACTCCCTACTCCCTACTCCCTACTCCCTACTCCCTACTCCCTACTCCCTAGCTAGTTAATTGCCATTGCTCCCCTATGTATTCCATGATTACTAAATTTAACTGTACGTTAAAGTCTACTAACTCATAGTTCTTAAGCTTAACTCTGATCAGCTCTTTTTCGATAAACTGATAGCTTTCTTTTGGTTTACTGCGTTCCTCCCGCCAGGTTCCTAACTGAACCACCTTTGTCCCTGTGGTTGGAGCTTGGCTGAGAGCTTGTTTCAGGGTAATTTTATTGCTGGAAAAATCAACAGTGTCAATTTCTCGATTTTCTGGATTGCTATTAGTAGGAATGATGCGAACCGTATCCCCCGCTGCTAATCCCGTTACTTGATTCACCTTGAACTCAAGGTTGGAGATCACTTCAGTAATCTCAAAACTAAGGGGAAGAACAACCATTGTACCTAGTCCATAAGTTTTATTTAAACCTGAAGACAAGGTCAATTGTTTTAGTCCTTCCTCAATACTACTAATCGTATAGTATTCCTGATCACTACTGCTGGGGTCTAGTTGAATAGTATCCCCTGGGTTAAAACCGGTGGTGTCTTTAACCGTAATCTGAGTCTGGGATCTTGAGCTTGCCTGAGTTAAAACAGTAGTGGTTAGCTCATGAGTATGAACCATGACATCCTCGGCATAGTCAACTCCAGAGATGCTATCGAGTAATTGATATAGCTCCGAAACGTAAATACTCCTACCAAAAGGCCAACCCTGACCATCCCAATAAGACTGGGAATTAACTGGGTGGAAGAAAGCTTGCGCCTCCTGGTTTGCCTGGTCTTTAACCTGCTGGGCATTGCCCCCCGCTACTAGATAGAGTCGCGCCCAAACTCGCAAGGGTAAGTAGTCTGGGGTAACTACGTGATGGCGTACAGTCAGCAACCGCCGTTCATCCAAGAAAGACCATAAGCCTTGCAACAGAGCAGCAATGATATTGGGTTGATACCAACTGGCTCCTTGGATAGTTCCATGATTTTGGTTAACAGTCTTATCCTTAGCAAGGATACCAGAGCCTTCATCCAAATCCCAGCAACCAACTAATCCCTTTTCTGTACCTTTAAGAAAGTCATTCATCTCCTGTTTAATGTCTGCCTGCAAGCGGACTCCCTCCCAAATCCGCAATTGAGTAATTATGCCTTGGAAATAATGGCTTTGGTTACCTCGACAGCCCAGATGAAGGGATGAATCATTAATAGTACTACCTGAAGTGATATCTTCAGTAAAGCCTTCTAATTCTCCATCAATATATAAGTACAGTGTTGAACTATCTTTTACAAAAGCAACGTGATGAAAGTTGTCATCATTAATGGCTTTGGTAGAACTAATGGTAGCCAAGTTAGTACCATCACTTCTAATTACCTGTAATTTACCAGAGCGATTTTCATATCTAATCCCATAAGGAAAACCCCCAGCACCACTCCCTTTTTCTAAGATACTATTATGGGTTTCTTGGGTTCTAGCTTGAACTTTTTCAGGTCTGACCCAAACTTCAATGGTAAAATCGTGATCGTTAGCAAAATTGAGTTGGTCTGAGTGAGGGATTTCCAGAGAATCATCCTGGCCATCAAAGGAGAGCAAACTGTAGTTTTCAGCCAAAGTTTTAGGAACCACCAGCAAGCTAATGTTTCCTGGGGCTGGTTCTTCTCTGGCAGTTGCTTCAGTCAAAGCCAGATTCTGCTGAGAAATGCATTTAGCCCTAGCGACTACGCCAAAAGGACCAAGAGCCTTAGCGGTTGGTGTGTCCTGCCAGTCTTGTAGTACCAGTTGTTCAAAGTCCTCACCACTGACTGCCCGGTAGCGTTGCCGCAAATCCACAATGGTTTGCTGCACTGCTGTCTCCAAATCCCCTTCCAGCTGCCACTGGGAACCATTAAGCAGCTTCAAAAACATTTTTTGGTTTTCATCTGGGATCTGATTAGTCCGGTAAATCACCATCTCCGTCAACCAAGCCAACATCTCGATCAAGATGATGCCAGGGTCAGTAGGATTGTGGTCAGTCCAATCAGGGTACTCTTTGGGTATTAGAGACCGAGCCTCTTCCAAGAGGTCAGCATAAGTACGGTCATCTAGGTTAGGTAGTGGTAGTGGCATTGTTCATTAGTTGACGGTTAGTTGGTGGGTTGAAGGTTGAAGGTTTAAGGTTGAAGGTTGAAGGTTGAAGGTTGGTGGGTTTAAGGTTGGTGGGTTTAAGGTTGAAGGTTGAAGGTTAGTTGGTTGAAGGTTAGTTGGTTGAAGGTTGAAGGTTGAAGGTTAGTTGGTTGAAGGTTAGTTGGTTGAAGGTTGAAGGTTGGTGGGTTGAAGGTTGGTGGGTTGAAGGTTGAAGGTTAGTTGGTTGAAGGTTAGTTGGTTGAAGGTTAGTTGGTTGAAGGTTGCCTTTTGCCTTTTGCCTCTTGCCTCTTGCCTCTTGCCTCTTGCCTCTTGCCTCTTGCCTCTTGCCTTTTGCCTTTTGCCTTTTGCCTTTTGCCTTTTGCCTTTTGCCTCTTGCCTATTCCCTGTTCCCTGTTCCCAGATCCGCTGTTCCCTACTCCCTACTCCCTACTCCCTACTCCCTATTCCCGATTCCCTATTCCCTATTCCCTCAAAAATACTGACCCAGACTAATCTGATGTTCACCGGAATAGATTAGGAATCGGTTGCTTTGTTCCTCAGGTATCTCGGCTAGGTCAATGGAGAGAGATTTAACATAATTCACACCTGGAACGGATTCGATTAACCGATAGAGGTCTGATTTATGGGGCTGACGACCAAAAGGCCAGCCTTGACCTTCCACGCCACCAGTCAGGGGATGTAAAAAGTGGTTCAGGGCATCGTTGACTTCCATTACAACGGCTTCGGCAAGGTCTAAGGAGAGGGGTACAACCTCAGCTGTGACTGTAACTTCTACCCAATAGGGTCCTGTGACTCGTAGGTCTAGGGTGGGGGCACAGCGAGCTAGGATGTATTCTTCTACTAAGTCCAGCAAACCAAGACTGGCAGTAGGTTGCCGTGCTGAAGAATCCGGTAGAATAATCAGTTCGACTTGACCGACATCTTCTCTGTCTAGATAAGGGCTATTGTCAGCATGGTCACTTGTGGTCTTGGGGGGTAGGTTGAAATTTCCTGTCAGAGAACCATCAGGGTACTCGATGGTGACATCACCGCTAACGTTAACATCCCCCAAGTTGACCATAGTCACGTACCATTCGGTTCCAAGACTGAATTGGCTGGCTGTGACTGGGTAACTCAGTTCGCGATCGCTAGATTGGTCAGAGGTAAAGATTTTTTCCTCATAAGCTATCGTCTGTCCTGGACCATTAATTTTGACCTGTACTTGATAGCTGGTTGGGGGATTATTACCCTGGGACCATAAACTGACTTTGATTATCCCTGATTGCTCCAACGGCAGGTAGTAGTTTGGCAACCACTGTAAGTCTTTTGGGTTAAATTCAGGAGTAATTGCCCATGCCCTGGCTACATCAGTGGATGCTTGGTAGACCAAATCTTCAATGTCTTCGGCAGTTACAGCTTTGTACCGATGGCGCAAGGTTTTGGGCCCTTGTTCCTTAACCCACTCTAGAGACTCCTGATCGGATCCACCACTAGCAGCTTCTAGGTTAGTGACACTATCTACATAAGGCACTGTGGTCTTGAGTTCGGTGATAGTCTCAGCTGGTTTGTTACCCTGTTTACCACCACCTGTGCGGTAGTAAACCATACGGATATTGTTGCTACCTAGGGGCGGTATCCTTCCCTGTTGGTTGTTGCCAAAGCTTACTTCTCCGGTCAGGTGATTGAGAACATAGTGACGGTCTTCCGGTCGGGAACCATAGAAATCTGATACTTCTTGCCAAACTACCCACACCTCCTCTTGTAGATCCGTTTCTTCCTCTTCCCGGACCTCCAGCTGTTGACCCTCTAATACAGGAAATTGGAGGGTGGAGAAGGTCTGATCGGGATTCCCATTACTCGAACCAAGGATTTCATTCTCAATCGTGGTTGCCTGGGTTGCCCAAGTTGTATTAAGCAGCAACCGCCGTAGTCGGGGTGGCACTCTAAAATCACCCCCTTGCCAGCGAATTCGCAGCCAATATAAATCCTTACCAAATTCTGATTGCTTTGTCAAGTCAGTTGGTCCAATAAACCGGACTAAACCCGGTTGACTCATGGCAGCGGTTTCATCGGCTTCCACGCCTAAACGCACCCAACGGTCAGGACTGGTATATTCAGGGCTGGAATATTCTCCTACTATCACTGCTGCCTGAGTTATGGTAGGACTTGTGGCCAATTCCTCTGGTGCTGGGGGTTCTACCTGGGCATAGATAGTGGTTGAGCGGTTGGCGAAGGGGGCATCAAAGCCTAGGTAAAGGGTCGGTCTCAGGTCTTGAGTGGGAGTAAAAGGCTCAAAGGGCGAGCCATCCTGGTTAGCTTGAGTGGTGCAATCTACATAAGTGAAATCATTGTAGGTCAAGCAAGCTGAGAGTGGGGAATCACCTGAGTTGTAGCTATAGCTTAGCTTCAGGGATTTTACCACTGGTGGAGCTAAAGCTGAGGCTGGTAGGAGTACCACACTCGTTTCCACTGGATGAGATTGAGTGAGGTGAGGCGTCAGGGTCAGGGTATTCTCGTTGAAATTGATACTAGCAATCTCCAAGTCTTCCTGCTTGTTAGTACCTGGATCAATCCGAATGCGATCGCTAGGCAAAAAACCTCTGACACTATCTACCTTGATGGTGTTGATACCACTGCTGACCTCTTCTTCAAAAAGTTCCACCGTTGCTCCACTGGCATGGTCGGAATAGATAGTATTGGTCAGAGTTAGGGTATTAGAGCTAATACTACTAATTTGCGCATATTCCGGTTGACTTGTCTGTGCCCCAATCAGAATAGAGTCATTAGGTTGAAAGCCACTAGCGCTACTGACCTGTAGCGTATTGGCTCCACTGCTGACAGCTTGAGTGAGTGTGGTGCTAATGGCACGAGATGGCTGGAGTGTGGTACTGGTTTCTTCTGCGGTAGCTTCCTCAGTGCCATAATTACCCGTGATAATCCGAGCACGAAGCCAATAATTACTTTCCCCATTCACTGGCTGGGGTTCCATTTGGTCAGGGAGGGTGAAAGTAAATGCACCGCCAATAGTGAAGTTGGCAGCAGAGAGACCAGAACTATTATGTTTAACTACCTGCCAAGTACTACCATTCCAGACTTCCCAGCGGACTTCCACACCCCCAGTGGTATTAACCGGTGGAGCATCACTACTTAAAACCAAATTAACGGTAACTTCGGCTCCAGGTTTAGAGAAAACTTCCTGACTAGCGAGATAAAAGGTATCGTTGAAACCAGGTTCCTCACCAAAGGGGTAGAAATCTTTGCTCAGATCCAGTTCATCGGTATCGAAAAAGCACAACTCTGGTGCTATATCACTGCCATTAATCTCCACACTGGCACTAATGCGATTGATCGCAGGCAATGACTGAGGTGGAGGTAATGGACTATTGGTAAGCTGAGCTTTAAGCCAGGCAGCATTGATCCCATTAATACTATCCTGACTGGGGACTGGCAGATTCTGAATCGACACTTCCCACTCACTGTCACCTGAGTTAGTCAAGCTTGGGAAGGACTTGCTAATTTGGTTCTGGTCGTCAATGTCTAGACGGGCCAAACGGATATGAGTATTAGCTGGTTTGCTAGTATCCGTCTCAGCAATTAGTTCCAGGACTGGTTCTGAGTCTGGTTCTGATTCATTGTAGGAAATTACTACTAGCCTTGTTTGATTGGTGTTGCCGCTCACCTCAACAGACTGTTCTTGAGTGAGATTAATCTCTCGACCTTGATAATCTATCGCCTTTCCAGGTTGGACGATAACTTGACCAGACCCAATTTCAACTTCTAAGCCCTCAATAATTCCTAGTATTGGTCTCCAAACCTCCCCATTCCAGTAATACCAAGTGATTGGTACTGCTGCTAACCCAACTGCATTAGGAGAATTAATAGTTACGGTGAGAGTTTTCGATTCAGGTAAGGTGAGCAGGTGATCACAAGCCAAATGGAGGGAATGTTCAATGGGCTGATCCCCTGCAAAGGTTAGAAAAGCAGCATCTTCTTGACCCGTTGCTTGCTTAGTGCGATCGCTATAGCGGTCTTGTTCAGGTTCCCGCACAAACACTGCTTGCAGTTGCACATTGCTCAAGACTAAGTCACGTTCGGTCTCGAAAATGACCTCTTCTTCCTCTCCTTCTGTCGGCGGTGCTGCCACCTCCGTCTGAGCAGGAACCAAGGCTTCTGTGCTACCAGTTGCCAAATAAAAGGTCAACGGTACTCGCGCTGGTCTAGGTGGTCCAATGCTAGTGCCAATCAAATCCAGGAAGGCCAGGAAGTTTTTATCCGGGACTTGATTAAGGCGATCCCCGACAATCGTTGCCAGATGACCAAAAATACGAATTAGTGACCGACCACCATCCGGCTTGTTATCTGCCAAAGGACGCCAGTCTGTGAACGCCTTAGCACACGCCTCCGTATAGGTAACGATGTCTTCATAGCTACGTTGATCAATCTTTGGAGCTTGCATAAGAAATTAGGGAGTAGGGAGTAGGGAGTAGGGAGATGGGGAGATGGGGAGATGGGGAGATAGGGAGATGGGGAGATGGGGAGATGGGGAGCGTTTTGTGGCACTGCCCACCAGTCGGGAGAACAGATGTAGGGTGGGCAGTGCTTGAGAGTGATTAATTTGAATGGGATCAGCTTGGTAGGCACTGCCCACCATCGGATTAATCACAACTTGATCTAGATGTAGATCTAGATGTAGTAGATCTAGATGTAGGGTGGGCAGTGCTTGAGAGTGATTAATTTGAATGGGATCAGCTTGGTAGGCACTGCCCACCATCGGGTTAATCTGGGTGGGTTTTGGATCAATCCACCCAACCTCCCGTCGGGATCCCCCTCCCGTCCCCCTTAATAAGGGGGAAGCTAGAGGAGTAGTTGATGTAGGGTGGGCAGTGCTTGAGACTGATTAATTTGATTGCGTTCGCGAAGCGGTTCCAAAGGAACATCGCGTTCTGTTTTTGCCTTTTGCCTTTTGCCTTTTGCCTTTTGCCTTTTGCCTTGCGCTATACACCCCACACCCCAAATTAATAGTCTAAATAGAATGGATAAACTAAATTAAAGCGATTATTAGTACGGCGCACCTGGTAGTTAATTTCTATCAATAGACGATTAAATTGGGTCTCATCGGGGTAGACACCTACATCTAAAACCTCAATGCGCGGTTCCCACTGGGTCAAGGCTCGGCGTACCTCCACTGTTAATTGTCCAGCTGTCCCAGCGCTGTTGCTGGCAAATACTAAATCATGAATACCGCAGCCAAAATCTGGCCGCATCAGCCGTTCTCCTGGAGAAGTACTCATAATCATCCAAATCGACTGGCGGACACTATCCTCATAGTGCGCCATTTCGATTTGTTTATTTTGGTCTAGTACTACGGGGAAATTCCATCCCACTCCGAGAAAATCAGTAGTCATCGTTCCATCTCCTTATCAACCGCCAATAAATACCTTCGTCGGCTTACCAGGCCCAGGAGTTACTGTGCCGTGGGGAGGGGGTAATTCACTACAGGTCTTAACTGGGTCACCAATGCGCGCCACTGGTTTACCCTCAATTTTCACAGAGGAACTACCCTTAGTAATTTCAGCTGTTTTGTTAGGCTCCTTGACAAACTTGATTGGTGAAGTCCCCGGTGGGGGTATTGGTGGGTGTACCTGGGTTTTACCCTGGCTGCCCTTTAAAGCCACCAATTTACCACCAATTTTCACCTTTTTACTCAACTTTTGCTCGAATTTTCCTTGGAAAGGAATTGGCATTGGCGCTACAATAGGCGGCGCAGGAGCAGGTGGTTGACCCTGGACTTGGTGTGTACAAGATGTCACAACTAAATCGCCTTTTCTGGCTGCCGGTTTACCCATGATTTTTCATACTCCATAAAACTTAGATAACAGCATTCAGCGGTCAGCGGTCAGCGGTCAGCGGTCAGCGGTCAGCGGTCAGTGGTCAGTGATCAGTGGTCAGTGGTCAGCCTTGTGGGACAGGCTTTGGCCTTTGGCCACGCTGTGCGAACGACGCTGGGACCTAAACCATAAGCTGATAACTAATAGCTTCTTGCTTATAGCTGATAACTGATAGCTAATAGCTAATCGCTGATAGCTGATAGCTGATAGCTGATAGCTTAATTAATTGATACCGTATTACCGGTAATCTTCACGTCTTTACTAGCTTTAAAGTGCATCCCCTGCTTAGTTTCAACTTTGCTACCATTAGCATTAACTTTAAATGACTTATCTGTCTTCATATCCAGGTTATTTTTGGCAGTAATTTTGATATCTTCCTCAGAAATAATTTCGATACCCTTACCACCAAGCTTAAGTTTACCTTCCTTAGACTCAATGGTAATTGAATTGTCTTTGGTATTAATAATGATACTATTCTTGCCAGTTTTATCAATCACCTCAATTTTTTCTTTACCTTTAGTATCATCCAAGCGAATAGCATGACCACTTTGAGCAATTACTTCAATTTTCCCTTTTTCCTTAGTATCATCTAAACGGATAGTATGCCTATTATGGGAAATTACCTCAACTTTTTCTTTATCTTGAGTATCATCTAAGCGAATAATATGACCACTACGGGACTTAATTGTGCGCTTGTTAATCATTTTATTTTTCCCATCTCCCTCCCCTTTTTCAGGAGACTCAGGTGGTCTATCTCTCCCATTCCAAAGCCCACCTAGGATATAGGGAAAATTGATATCACCTTGTTCAAAAGCTACCAGTACCTCATCATTCACCTCCGGCAAAAAATAAATACCACGGTCATTACCAGCCATGGGAGTTAACACCCTAGCCCAATAGCTTTCATCATCATCTGATAGCCAAGGAAACTTGACCTTAACTCGCCCCAAGTTTTCCTGATCGCCGTTGTTGGTCACTATTCCCATAGTCACCCCATAGAAACGACCTCGTATTTCAGGGGGACCTAGCAAATTAGTTAGTAAATCGATGCTTGTCATAATTGATATAGCGGTTTGCGACTTTTTTAATAGATATTTTTAGGGAACAGGGAGTAGGGAGTAGGGAGTAGGGAGTAGGGAGCAGGGAGCAGGGAGCAGGGAGCAGGGAATGCGCGAATTTAGAATCGGGAGTGGGGAATCGGGAGTGGGGAATCGGGAGTGGGGAATCGGGAATCGGGAATCGGGAGTGGGGAATCGGGAATCGGGAGTGGGGAATCGGGAATCGGGAATCGGGAATCGGGAACAGGGAACAGGGAATGCGCGAATTTAGAATGCGCGAATTTAGAATGCGCGAATTTGGAATCGGGAATCGGGAGTCGGGAATCGGGAATCGGGAATCGCGATTAGCAACAATAACACCAAACTCCCCATCTCCCCATCTCCCCATCTCCCCATCTCCCCACCTCCCCACCTCCCCATCTCCCCATCTCCCCATCTCCCCATCTCCCCATCTCCCCATCTCCCCATCTCCCCATCTCCCTACTCCCTGTTCCCTGTTCCCTGTTCCCTGTTCCCTGTTCCCTGTTCCCTATAAAAAATCATGACGTCCCATTCCTCCTCACCTTAAATGCTGTGCGATAACCTCGTTTATGGGAATAGGTATGGGTGGTGGAGGTCACATAGTAGTCACCACTAAACTGTTTGCCCACCCCTTGGATAGTAATAACGGTAGCTGCTCGCAAGTCAGGGCGTCCGACACACAAGCCCTCCCCACTGATGTATTCTAGAGCCATGTTATTAAATCCCCCCTGAGCGATTTGCTCAGCTTCTTCTCTACTGAACACAGGGCGATACAAACGTTCGCTGGTTTTTTTTCCACTACCCAAAGCCGGATCTACAGCCTTAGCACCGCTCTTGTTAGTACTAAAACCAGGACTGGCTCGCCCAATGAAGGCTTTCTTGTCCTTCGGGTTCCAACCGCGCACCTCCACCTGTCCCACCTGGGTCAAGCTGGTCAGTCGGGAAGAAAAACTGAGCAAATCCTTTCGTTGAACTAGGGTCAACACTGACTTGGATTTATCCTGATGGGGCCGGAAATATAGTGTTTTATCTTGAACTACAACCTCATAACCGAGTCGTTGAGCACGGGTCTGAAGAAATTCCATATCTGTTTGGTTATGCTGTAGTACATAGTCCAAAACCAGCTTTGTCGTTACTCCCCCATACTTTAGACCGGCTTTTTTGGCAATATCTCTAGCGATATCGCTGTCTTTCTTTTTAGTAAACGAGCGAGTGTTGTAACCCCGAAGCAATCGATGACTGTAGTCGTAGCCGCGCACTGTCAACAGAGGTATTTCCCCATGGGCAAATTCTGGTTCCAGACCGGTGATCTGACCCATCATCAGTTTTTGCAGTTTCCCTCCACTACCCCCGTAGCCCATAAAAATCGTTACCTCATTGCCTAGCTTAAACAGTTGCGGATCAATCCACTCCTGCTTTTCTTGGTCCCAGTTGGCAAGCTTGATGGTAAACATAGTGGGAGTACTAACGTTTTCATCCACAATTACTGCCATCACATCAGACCGCAACTGTTGTCCCCTGATCAGAATTCTGAAGCCAGGGACTGAGGTAGCGATGCTATTGGTACTAGTTTGAGGAGGTGTCGAGAGCATGGTTAATTACACTTCTTGCAGAAGTCGGGAACAGGGAATAGGGAACAGGGAACAGGGAATAGGGAACAGGGAACAGGGAATAGGCAATAGGCAATAGGCAATAGGCAATAGGCAATAGGCAATAGGCAATAGGTAAAAAATCATGTGTACCTGATTAGGTTAGAAACAGCTAGAGACTTCGTGGCAGTTGTCGGGAACAGCGGATCTGGGAACAGTAGACAAGAATTGACGTAAACACTATCAGAAAAATACTTTTGCAAGAGGTCTATTTTAGGTGAGATTAAGTACTGGGATGGTCAGAACTTGACCTGGTGTCAGGTGACGGGGATTATTAATCCCATTAGCCTTGGCAATCTCTCGCCAGAAGCTGGGGTCATTATATTCTTGACCAGCGATGCTGCTCAGGGTTTCTCCACGTCGCACAACATGAATTGGGTCGTCATCCCGTGCCAGAGAACTGGGCTTTTCCCGCTCCTCATCTTCTTCAGGGATGAACTGGTGGAAAGTACAGTTGAGAGCGGCCCTGACTGGCATCCCATTAGGGGTAAACATAGTAAAGCGCTGGGTTAGTTGTCCAAGATACCCCTTAAAAATCAGGTTAAATGCCCCCCACCAGAGTTCACATACAGGGGGACGTTTTAAATCAGAGTCAATCAGAGTCAACTCAAAAATCTTATTCGTATACTCTCGAACATCTACAGCATTGGGTGCTGATAATCCATACACACCAGTTAAAGATGAAGCCGCTGTTGCCGCTCCCGATGCAACTCGTTTGAGGGGAGAACTGCCGCCCCCGGATATACTTTCAGGTAGTCCTTCGTAGGTGTCAAAAAACAGGTCGAGAGTCAGGGTTGCTGGATCCCCACCAATAAATTTAGTATCACCGCGATCGCGGTTTTTGAGAGTTTCATGACGCCATTGGGTTGTCTTGGTAATTTGAATTTCATTAGGATTGAATAGAGGCATTGGTTTGTTCTCTGGAAAAACCATCTGCCATCTTTTTCCTGGCTGCTCCTTGAGGATGGTTAATTTATCTAACTCTGCCCCAAAGAGGCTACTTGTTAATCCTTTGGTTTGGTTTAGTGTTTTTTGGGCTAGATTCTTAAACCCTGTTAATGCCATTGTGTTAATCCCCTCCGTTCACTTTCTATGGTGAGATGCTGCATCAGTTTATGGTGTACTTTGTCTACTAGTTCATCCACATCAATGTCCTCGAAAGACTGACTACTTGTGGTAGCGCTTGTGGTATTTTCTGATGCTTTCTGAATCACGGTATTTGCCTGTAACCTAGTAGTTGATACAGGTGTTGATACTGATGCACCGTTGACAGATGGCATTCTTTGGATAACTCCAGAGCCATTATGAGCCATAGATGGCGAACTACTAACTCCTAGTCCGTTGCCAGAAACTGAAGTTCTATTCACCCCAGAGGCAGAAAAAATCAGGGGAGCAGATAATTGATAACCATCTTTTCCTGAAATTTCTCTAACCACTGGTCGCTCCGGGGAGCGTTGAATCAGTGGCTGGTTTCCTTCGGATGGGCTGTTGACTATCTCCTTGACCACTGGTCGCTCCGGGCTGGGTTGAATCAGTGCTTGGTTTCCTTCGGATGGGCTGTTGACTATCTCCTTGACCACTGGTCGCTCCGGGCTGGGTTGAATCAGTGGCTGGTTTCCCTGGGATGGGCTAGAAACTATCTCCTTGATCACTGGTCGCTCCGGAGTGCGTTGAATCAGTGGCTGGTTTCCCTGGGATGGGCTAGAAACTATCTCTTTAATTAGCGATCGCTTTGGGGAGCGTTGAATCACTGGCGACTGGGTCAGGTTTCCGGAACTGCCTAGCGATCGCTTAGACTGTAAAGTAGTTTTCTGATAGTGTTTGTCTAAATTCTTGTCCACTGTTCCCTGTTCCCTGTTCCCTGTTCCGACAACTGCCGCGAAGTCTATGGGTTTGGCTTGGACAACTGGCAAGGATAAGTCAGAAGATAGTCTAGCTTCCTTAGAAGGTTCAAGACCAGAAACTAGGGGCTTGCTCTGAGAATCTGCTCTGGGGGAAGTCCTCTTAGTGGAGTTGACAAATTTTGCCTGGACAATTAATGGTTTTGTTCCAGATTTGCCCCTTTCAGAGGGGATTGAATTTGAAGTTTGGGGTTTAGGGTTTTCTCTAGATTTCTGGGAATTTGACCCTGTACTTTTTTGTACTGAGGTTTCTTTCTCGACCTGAAATCTAGTTGATATCAAAGGTAGTTCTTCTCCTGTGCCTTTAGTTCGAGAGGCCACATTTGCAGAGGTAACATGTCCCGTCTCTACCTGTTCTGCTGCTGGCCGGATTGGCTGAGCATAGACGATAGGAACTGCTTCTGCTGATTGACCCTCTAAGGGATGCTGGCGTTGAATCAACTTAGCCATTAAGGGCAGTTGCTTGGTCATCCCTTGGACCCGGGAGATAATTGACCCTGCTACTTGAGTACCAATCACACCACGGCTGACGACCGGGCGCAGGAGTCGTCGCGTCAGTTGTGGGTTGATACTGTCTGACCAAGTCTGATTGTTAGTCACCTGAGGTTGAGATGCCATCACAATGCTCCCGCTAGTCCAGCAATCGCTCGTCCTCCAGATAGTGCTTGACTGAGAACTGGTTTGCTAATTCCTTTGTGTATTAACTCAATCGTCTCAAAAGCAATCTCATTGCTGCTGGCATTAAACTCTGGACCAGTCCACTTCACTGGCAAAGCCTGCTTGAAATTCCAATACATGGCTGGTATCTGTTGGCGGTCTAGCAGCATAATTGTGCCGTTCTTGCGCCGAATTACACCCTTGCTAGTGGCCTGATACCAAGTCCACAAACTGTCAATACCTGTTAGACCATGTTTGAGGGTCAAATTCGGATATTTGGTTCGACCTAGTAGCTGATGAACATAGCGATTCTGACCTCCCTCGGGACGCTCCTCTACTTCAATCTCACTTTCTAGACCCCTGACTTCGATAAACCCACCGGTCACTAACCCCTCAATTTCAATGAGGAAGTTAAAGCCTTGGTAGGGGTCAAGGCGAGCTCCCAACGCCCCAGTCACTCCAGCGTAAGCTGCGTTTGCTCCTAAAGGCACAACCGATGCTAAACTTGCCATCATTAACTCCTGGAATTCATGAAACTATCCCCAATTACCGTAACCCAATTATTTGCTCATTAAGCTTTTCATTTATACTTGCCACTTGTGCCACCCAGCGCTGTCTTTCTTGATGATCCAGACTCATAATCTGGTCGTAGGACCAGTGCAAGTGATAAGCAATATAGGCTACCTCCTCTAACAGCCTCTCGGAGGGGTAGCAAGTTACTCCCCCAAAGTAGCAGTCTCCACTTCAAACTCTCCTTGACAGTGAGGACAAGAAACCAAAAGGCGGCTGTGACCGTTTTGGTTAATCCGTTGATAGAGGTCTTGCAGATAGGCTAAGTCAGCGGAGAATAGACCCTCAATCATGGCAGGATTGATATAGTCTAAGTTACCCAGACGAGTAATCACCCGGGACAGCAGGATAATCACCAAGTAACCTGGATTAGCCTGAACCCTAGGGTCTTTTAAGGGCATAATCTCATCGTAGGCTGTGGACATCCGCATCATGCCTTCTTGATGGAGATTACCCTCCGAATCTACGTAGCCCTGGGGTAGGGTAAACGGGAACTCTGTCTGCATCATGTTGTAGGAAATAGGGAACAGGGAACAGGGAACAGGGAATCGGGAATCGGGAATCGGGAATCGGGAATCGGGAGGGTGGGGAGATGGGGAG
>NZ_JAAHIG010000140.1:0-20352 GCF_010692305.1 Moorena sp. SIO4G3
CCACGCTTCGCGAACGGCTTTGTTTATCATTACATATATTATAGCATTCCATACATACCCTGTGCAAAATTCATCCCACACCTATGCTACGCATTAGGTGTGGGGCTTCTAATGCCTGCCAGCTAAAGCGTTCGGATCAAGGATCCAGGTTCCGGTGTGCCCCACCGTACCCAAGGCTCTTTTTAAAATGTTGATCGCGGCATTGTGTTCGCGTAGCGTCGGCTTCGCCGAATCGCGGTCTAATTCACAACCACACTCACAGACATGGGTTCTGGTTGATAGAGATTTCTTGACAACTTCACCACAATTTGAGCAATTTTGACTTGTGTAAGCAGGATTAACAGCTACTGTCTGCTTGCCAAACTTTTGCCCAAAATACTCTAGCCACTTCCTGAATTGATACCAACCTGCATCATTAATAGACTTTGCGAGACAATGATTTTTTACTAAGTTCTTGACCCTCAAGTCTTGCCTTACGGCACGCTACGCGAACGTAAGCGACCACATCGTTAGAGTGGATTACGCAACGCGCCGGAAACGAAACCTTAGAATAAAGAAGCCTTAATAACAAAGATTTAACCCTTCTATGCATAGCCGACTAACCATAAAGGCTTCTTTATTCTTACGGTAACTTCGTTCCCAGTCTCTTGGCATGTTCTTCACGCTGCCTACTTATTTTGAGGTGTACTATACCTAGTCTATTAATGGCTTTTTTCCGATTGGATGAGCCTTTCTTTTTGCGAGAAACTCGACGTTGATAAAATTTCAACCGCTTCTCGCTTTTTCTGTAAAATCTAGGGTTAGGTTCGGTATTTCCCTTCGAGTCTGTATAGAATTCCTTCAGCCCCACATCCAAGCCAATATTGGTATGAGATGGATCCAAAGCTTCTTCTATATTGACTTTCACGCAGAATTGAACATAATAACCGTCTGCGCGGCGAACCAACCTAACTCGCTTGATTAGTTTTTGGTCGTAACGCCACAATTCCCAAGTCCCTTTAAGTTTTAGTTTCCCTATCCCCTTTTTATCAATGAAAGAGATTGACTTAGTATTGGGGGAAAGCTTCCAGCCAGATGTTTTATATTCGAGTGATCTGGAAAACTTTTTAAACTTTGGGTAACCTTTCTTTCCAGGGACTTGTTTTTTGCAGTTGCTATAAAATCTAGAGATTGAATTATAGGCTCGCTCCACAGACGCTTGACAGGCATGAGAGTTCAAATCTTTAACAAAAGGAAACTCAGCCCTGAGCCATGTGTTATGGCGATAAAGGTCTTTCTGTCCTACACCTTTATTGTCCATCCAATAGCGGAGACATTTGTTGCGTACAAACTGACCCGTCCTGATCGCATCATCAATGGCGGCGTACTGAGTTTTATTCCCTTTTGCTTTGAACTCTAAGACGATCATCTTGACGTGGAACAACTCTACGTAACATTATAGATAAAAAAAAATGAGACTGTCAAGAAAGCCGTCCTTTGAAGTCACCGTAAGAATAGTGGAGCCTTATTTAATAAGTTTTAACCCTTTTTATCATAGCCATTCCCCTATGGCTCCACTATTCTAAGGTTTCTATCCAGCGAAGGACGGGGCTTGAGACCCAAAATTTTCGGTCAAGGCTGTGGGTATGAATGAATTAGTCAGTGGGGCATGGCTGGGGGGAACCATTGATTCTACTGGCGCAGTTGTCGCTGCTGGTGAAACAGTAGGGGAAATCGCTGGTCAAGCTGCTGCTTTAGTAAAGATGATTCAAAATATGCTGATCGGCGTGATAGCTTTTGCGATCGCTTTATTTTGGGTCTTTTGTGTAGAGCGCGAGCCAAATGCTCCTAAACCACAAATGAGGGAATTATGGGTACGTTTGCCCAAGTTTATCTTAGGTTTTATAGCTGCTTCTCTGTTAGTTTCCTTTGTTTTTATTCCCTTGATGGGAATGGATACAGTTAAAGGGATTCTTAGTCAAACCAAGACCTATCGCGGCTGGCTATTTTGTATCGCATTTTTGTCCATTGGTCTAGACTCGAACTTTCGGGATTTAGGGACACAACTTCAGGGTGGTAAACCCATGATTCTTTACTTGGTAGGACAGAGTTTTAACATTGTGCTTACTTTGGCTATAGCGTGGCTAATGTTAAGCGGAATTATTTTTCCTATACCGGAGTTAGCACAGTGATAAACACTATCCGAAAATCCCTAATCTTTTTGATGAGTATTTGCGCACTTCCCCTACTACTGTGGTTATTGAATAGCTTGATAGTAGATGGTTATTTGGGGTCGAGCGTACAGGAAATATACGAAAACGAGAGTGATGCCTCAGGAATTTTCTGGACAGATGTAGAGATACTATCTCAAGATTAACCTAGTCAACTATAGCAGTTATAAATTGGGTTGGTAACTGCTATATATAGCCTAATATATCATAGAATTTCTGATAAATCTAACGTAAATCCAGATAAAACATCTTCTCCTGATAAGGTTTTTGGAGATTGGATAATTTCTACATCTTGATTGGGACGATAGATTTCCACAACCTTATTTTGGGGATCAATTAACCATCCTAATCTAGCGCCATTTTCCATATACTCTCTTACTTTAGCTTGCACCATTTTCAGCGATGCAGCGCGGTCTTGGGGAGGCAGTGCGGTCTTGGGGGTCTCCCCCATGAGCAACTGCCGTGGTTTCCCCCACTCGCTATTGCATCAAGACAGGGAATCACTCGGAGAACGCAATTCCAAAGGTGCGACCCGTGGCGAATTTAATTCTTAATGCGGAAAGCGCACCTAAACAAAATCAGGACATAAAGGAACAAATTTATCCTGTTGTTCTGGTGTTAACTCTTCCCAACGCTCTCGTTTAATCCAAGACGCATCAGGAGAACGATTTGCTCCATTAGGCAGTTTAAATCCTGTATTAGAGTCAAATGCAACACCAAGTTTCATTTGACTGCTCCACAATTCTAGTTGAGTCGATAGTTTAATATTTCGTCTACCTGTATTTCCTCCCGTAGGTGACATGATGATTAAATATCCTTCAGAAGTGCGCTCAAATCTTAAATCCCTGTTATCTTGACAAAGCTGGAAAAATTGTTCGTCACTTAAATTAATAGTTAATTCGAGGGTATCAGGTAAATATACCATGTTAATTACCTCTAAAATATTTTTCTGAAATAAAAAGTATAATTTAAACAATACCGTAGGGAACAGGGAACAGGGAACAGGGAACAGGGAACAGGGAATTAAAAAGCTTGTCAACTAATTTTAAACTAAAGTTTTTAGCAATTATTACTCTGATTTTATTACCCCTACTCCCTAAACCCCAAAACTTTTTACTTCACCCAATTTATAAATGCTATATAAATTAGCAAGTTTTACTGTTTACGTTTTATATCATGTCGGGATAATTACCCTGTCTTGATGCAGTCGCTCATGGGGGAAACCCCCAAGACCGCGCTGCATCGCTTAATAAAAGTTTCCCCCATCTCCCCATCTCCCCATCTCCCCATCTCCCCATCTCCCCATCTCCCCATCTCCCCATCTCCCCACACTCTTCTTAATTATGGGTATTCAACCAGACTTGATATTACTTTTTAACTATCAATTTTTAAAACTTCAACCATCGCGTGATAAGCAGCTTTAGGACGATAGGATTCATCGAAAGGTAGAGGAGAATCTGGTTTACCAAAGAAATCCGGAATCCAGGAATGATGATCGGCAAATTCCCAAGTTAAGAAGGCTGTACAATTGGGAGCCTCTAAACAAACTTGCAGGATATCTCGATATACCTGTGTCTGAGCAGCCACCCGTTCTTCTTGTGTGCCGCTACCATCATGGATTTTTACATCCATCTCGGTAACCTGAACCTGCAATCCCAACTCACCCAGACGCTTCATGTTTGCTGCTATGTCTTCTGGCTTGGGAGGATTTTGAATACTAACGTGCATCTGAAAGCCAATGCCGTGAATTGGGACATCCCTTTGCCGCAATTCTTTGACCATGGCATAAATCGCATCTGACTTTGCCCCAAGTCCTTCTCCAGCGTAGTCGTTATAAAACAAGGGAACTGTGGGGTCAGCTTCATGAGCCCAGCGAAATGCCAACTCAACGTATTCTGGTCCAATCCCGAGCGACCAAATTGTATCTCGTTTCCTTTGTCCTGCTGAGTTTTGGTCTGCCACCGCTTCATTGACCACATCCCAAGCTGCTAATTGTCCCCGATAGTGACCAACAACAGTATGAATATGTTGTCGCAGGATATGGATTAACTCTTCCTGTGTCCATTGTCCGTGGGTTAGCCACCAAGGCACACTATGATGCCAAACCAGATTATGACCGCGCACCTGCATCTGATTGGCTTTCGCAATAGCTACAAAGTTATCAGCAGCTTCAAAATTATACTGATGGCGTTGGGGCTGTAGCGCCTCAAACTTCATGATATAAGTTGGTGTGACAATGTTATATTCACGCATCAACACCTCTCGATAACTAGGATCGTCCCGCAACGGTTCCATCGAAACTCCCGTTCCAATCGCCAATTTGCGCTTTTGTGCCAAGGAACGTAAATTACTGTTATTTGTATTCATGCTTCATATTCCAGTGATTAATCTTCGATATCGCATCCCTGGTGACTGAGACACTAATCCCATTAGTTCCAACTGTAACAAGGCACTGGATACTGAGCCTGCTTCTAAAGCTGCTTGCTGGACAATGATATCGAATGGGGTTGGTTCAAATGCGATCGCATCCAACACTTTTGCCAATCCTGGCTCTAAGGTCGGTACAGGTAAAGCGGGTAAAGGTTGTTCTAGAGCCGAGTGGGGGTCAAGTTCTGGAATAGCTCCGAGCATTTCCAACAAGTGACCTTCACTTAAAATTACATGGGCACCCCGATTTAACAGTCCCAAACAACCAATAGAATTGGGATTATCTAAGGAACCTGGTAGTGCATAGACATCCCGACAGAACTCATTGGCGAGCCTAGCAGTAATTAGCGCTCCGGACTTGTTAGGCGCTTCCATCACTAAAACTGCACGGCTTAAACCAGCAATAATCCGATTGCGTTGGGGAAAGTTGGAACGTGCGGGTTTCGTACTGGCTGGATACTCGCTGATTACCAATCCCTGCTCTTGAATTTGTTTGTAAAGATAACTATTGCTCAAGGGATATACCACATCAAGACCAGTTCCCAAAACTGCTATTGTCCTACCACCCGCTTCCAGACAGCCGCGATGGGCTTGTGTATCAATTCCCACTGCCATACCGGACACCACTGTAAAACCATGCTTAGCAAGGGTAGCACTGATTTTGCGAGTCCAACGTTTACCGTATTCGGTGGGATTGCGGGTACCCACAATACCGACTATCGGCTTGCTACCGTAATTTTCTTGTAGATCAACTAGTCCGCTATAGTATAGCGTTGCGGGAGGACTAGGAATTTCCTGTAACAAGCGGGGATACTCCCCATCCGCTGGTGTCCAAAAACAAGGATTTTTGACCAAGTGTTGCTCGAGTAGCTGTTCCGGATTAGTTTGGCCACGCATTTTCACTACTCTTTCGATCAGCCGCACCCCGAACCCCTCAACTGCTCCTAACTCTGAAGCTGACGCTTGCCAAGCTTCTGCTAGAGTTCCAAACTGTTGGTGTAGCCGTTGGAGCAATATTGATCCGATACCGGGAACTTCGGACCATGCTAGCCAGTATGCACGTTCTTCTTCCTTGGTCAATCGCTTCGCTCCAATTATAAATTATCAATTTATATTTCAAAAATACCCCATAATTTTAATTATAAATTTTCCAAAAAAATCTAATTTTCTTAATTCTTAATTCTTAATTCTTAATTCTTAATTCTTAATTCTTAAACTGGATGCTGCCCATAAAACGGTAGTACTTCTGACCAGTTGGGGCGCTTTCCCTGTTGCCAATCGAGATAAGCAAGTTCCAAGACACCCCTAGCATAACTCCCCAAATGTGCTGGAGCCTCTAGCACTCGTAATGGTGTTTCTAAGGTACCCAAAAATTGTTTCCATTGATCTGAAGTCATGACAGCATCTGGTAATATCTTCCTCAGCCCCAAACCAGCTATTGATGGCTGATAGATGGAGGTATACAGCTGACCTCGTTGGGCAGGCATTTGAATAGCAATGTCAGTGCTTAGTTCTGAGTATTGAGTGCTAATTGCTGATTGCTGTTCCCGTAGCTTGCGCGTAGCCCATGTGCTTGCTCGTGATCCCAAGTTGTCTTGATACATAGCTCCCTGTTCCCCCTCTTTCCCCTCTTTCTCTAACCACGCGATCGCTGCCAGTGTAGAAATGCCAAACAGAGGAATATCTAACTGTTGTGCTAGGGTACGAGCAGTAACTATACCGATACGGGTACTCGTAAAGCTACCCGGTCCGATAGCTACCGCAATGAATTCTAAGTTTTCCCAACTTTCGGAATTCAGAAATTCAGTCAAGTGCTGATGCAATTGACCAGACAACTCTCGCCCTAAGTCCCAAGTTTGGCAGCGGGTATCCCTGGCAAAGTTACTGATCACTAGCCCCAATTGAGGACTAGTGGTGTGAAGGGCAAGAGCATATTTGTTTGGTTCGAGAATCGGCATTTTGGTATGATTTTCGGTTGGAGAAGTTTTAATCAAGTACCCTCAAAGCCAAAAGGTTATCACTATCGATGGATCCTACCCTGACTCAAATTGGGACTCAGATGTCCAAACTGACTGGTGTCCGAGCGATTATGAAAGATATTATCGAAACGCTACGAGCTGGTCAGGGAAAAGATTGGATTAATCTCAGTGCAGGGAATCCAGTGATTTTGCCGGAAGTCGAGCAACTTTGGCGGGATTGCACGGCACAACTGTTAGCTAGCCCAGAATATGGTGAGGTGATTTGCCGCTACGGGTCATCTCAAGGATATCAGCCTCTGATCGATGCGATCGCAAAGGATTTCAATCAACGCTACGGTCTTTCCCTAAGCGATCGCCATATCCTGATTACTCCCGGTTCTCAATCCATTTACTTTTTCGCCGCTAACGCTTTTGGTGGCTACACCAGCAACGGCCAGCTCAAACAAGTTGTCTTGCCCCTTTCTCCAGAATACACTGGCTATGGAGGAGTAAGCTTGACTCCAGAAGCAGTATATGCTTACAAACCTACTCTGGAAATTAACCACGAGCAACACCGTTTTAAGTATCGCCCTGATTTCAGCCAATTGAAGATTAGCCAAGAGACTGGCTGTGTAATTGTTTCCCGTCCCTGTAATCCCACTGGCAATGTCCTCACCGATGAAGAGGTAATCAAAATTGCCGAAATGGCTGCACCCTTCAATGTGCCAGTGTTGATTGACGCAGCTTATGCTCCACCTTTTCCAGCACTGAACTTTACCGAAATGACACCAGTCTTTAGAGACAATATCATCCACTGTCTGAGTTTATCAAAAGCTGGACTACCAGGGGAACGGGTTGGTGTAGCAATTGGAAATCCGGAGCTAATTAGCATTTTAGAATCCTTCCAGACCAATCTTTGTATTCATTCGGCTCGCTATGGACAAGCTATTGCCGCAAAAGCGATCGCATCTGGAGCGCTCCCCGAGATTGCCACTAATGTAATTCGTCCCCACTACCAGCAAAAGTTTGTGACCCTTGAACTTACATTAGACAAATTCATGCCCAAAGACTTGCCTTGGTTCTTGCATCGGGGTGAAGGAGCTATCTTTGCTTGGTTGTGGTTACAGGATTTGCCAATTACTGACTGGGAACTCTATCAACAGTTGAAGCAGGTGGGTGTGATTGTCGTGCCTGGGAGTACATTTTTCCCCGGCTTACGAGAAGACTGGTCTCACCAGCAACAGTGTATTCGCATCAGCCTTACCGCTAGTGAAGAAGAAATTGAAATCGCCATGCAGCGTTTGGCAACATTGGTCGAGGAAGTCTATCGGATAGCGTCAGGTTAGTGTTTCGGTTGCAGATGTTGTGATAATCTAACAGCGTTCCATAGTACTTGTTACAGAGTAATTATTCAATAATATTAACAATATATTAACACATGGAACAGCAGCAGCTAGCACAAGTGTTGGAAACTGGCGATATAGGGGAGTTGCTAGGCATTATTAACCAGCCTAACTTGCTCACAACCCTTGACTCTACACAGATGTGTAGGATTATCAAGGGACTTGGGCAAGTAGTAGAACAACAAACTGCTCAGTTAACTCAGGTCAATCAGCAACTACAACCAGAAATTACTAAGCGTAAGCAGGCTCAGGAGAAATGGCCCCAGGGTAATCAGCAACTGGAATACCAATTTCAACAACAGACAACAGAATTGTCCAAAGCTAATCATCAGCTGCGACAAGCAAAAGAGCAACTAGAGGCAGTTTTGGATGCTGTACCCGGACCAGTGTCTTGGATTAGTGCTGATGGTCGATATCTTGGGGTTAACCGACATCTGGCTCAGAGCCTGCAATTACCTCCAGAGACTTTTGTCGGTCAAGAGTTGGGCTTTCTGCACAGCAGCCCTCAGTTTGTTGGTTTTATGGGTCAGTTTCTCGCCTGTGGGGAATCAGCAGCTTCCCAGGTGGTTGAGCTGAAAGTGAAAAATTCTTCGAAATATTATCTAATTGCTGCTCAGAAGTACCAGCAAGGTGCTGCAGCCGTGTGTGTAGGGATTGATATCACCCAGCATAAACAGGCAGAATTAGCTCTACAACAGCTCAACCAGGAACTAGAACTGAGAGTCGAACAACGGACTGCTGATCTACGGAAAGTCAATGAACAACTTCGCAAAAGTGAGGAACAATTTCGCCTGATTTTTGAACTCTCTCCCATGGGAATGGCAATTACCAGCACTGATGATTCCGTGCTACAGGTTAATCAAGCCTTTTGTGACACGGTTGGTTACACAGCCGACGAACTGGGGCAGAAAAAGGTTACAGATATTATTTATCCCGATGATTTGACAATTAACCTTACCCCGAATAAAGAGTTGTGGCCAGGAAGAACATCCCACTTTCAGATGGAAAATCGCTTACTGTCGAAAGATGCTAGAGTAATCCATGTTTTGACCAAGAAAGCAGTTTTAGTCAGGGATGCTCAAGATAAGCCCCGAAAATTTCTGTATCAAATAGTAGATATCACCGAACGCAAGCAAGCAGAAAATCAAGTCAGAGCCTCTCTAACCGAAAAAGAGGTTTTGCTCAAAGAAATTCATCACCGGGTTAAAAATAACCTGCAAATTATTTCTAGCCTACTCCGACTACAGTCGAGGAAAGTTGAAGATCCACAAGCATTAAGTTTGTTCAAAGATTCCCAGCATCGGGTTCAATCTATGGCTCTGATTCACCAGCAGCTGTATCAATCCCCAAATTTAGCTCAGATTAATTTCGGAAAATACATTCAAACCTTAACCAATAACTTGTTTCGTTCCTACGGCATTAACCGACAGACAATCGGCCTCAATATTGAAGTTACCACAGCTCCCTTAACCATTGATATAGCTATTCCCTGTGGGCTAATCATCAATGAATTGGTATCTAATTCACTCAAATATGCCTTTCCTGAACATCAATACGGTAAGATTGAAATTAGTCTAAGTTCAGATCAACATGATCAGCTCATCCTCACGGTAAGTGATAATGGTATTGGTTTACCAGACAATTTAGACTTTCAATCTACTAAATCCCTTGGTTTGAGTATTGTTCGTAACTTGACTGCACAACTGGGGGGTAACATCATCCTTGACTGTAGCCAAGGCACTAGATTAAAAATAAACTTTCCCCATTCACTGGATCTCTAGGGCAAGTCGAGCATGACCAAGAAAAAAATCCTAGTTGTTGAAGATGAAACCCTTGTGGCTATGGATATCACGAATAGCCTCAAACTCCTAGGGTACATGGTTCCTGCTGTGGCTGTATCTGGAGAAGAAGCAGTTAGAAAAGCTGAGCAAATCCAACCGGATTTAATCCTGATGGATATTCGTTTGAAAGGGGAAATAGATGGAGTGACTGCTGCCAGGCTGATTAGGACAAAATGCAATATCCCAGTAGTCTATTTGACTGCCTATAGCGATGATCTCACCCTAGAAAGAGCTAAGATAACCCAACCCTTTGGTTACCTCCTGAAACCATTTGAGGAAGAAGAACTGCGAGTTACCATTGAAATTGCCCTCTCTCGCTTCCAAGCAGAAGCAAAAATCCGTCAAGCACTGGTAAGAGAACAGGAACTTAGAGAACAAAAATCTAGCTTTGTCTCTATTGTTTCCCACGAATGTCGTACACCTCTGAGTAAAGTTCTTCTAGCTACTGAATTGTTAGAACGCTATAGCAAACATTTGGTCAAGGATAAACATCGCAAGTATTTTGAACAAATTAAAGGCTCTATCCAAGATATGAAACAACTCTTGGATGAAGTTCTATTTATTGAAAAAGCAGAAGGAAATAAGCTAACTTTTAAGCCAACTCCAATTAACCTAGTAGAATTCTGCTCTGATTTGATAGAGCAGATGCAGTTGGCTACTGGGGGGAGCCATAGGATTATTTTTAATCCTCAAAGTAATATTAATGATGCCTATATGGATCCCCAACTCCTCCGATATATTTTCAATAACTTGCTATCCAATGGGATTAAGTATTCTCCTGAAGGGGCAACCGTAGAGTTTGAGTTAACCGTGGAAGGTAACTGGGCAATTTTTAAAATTAGAGACTCGGGAATTGGTATTCCAAAACAAGAGATTTCCCAGCTGTTTGAACCTTTCCAGCGAGCTAGCAATGTTGGGGATATTCCTGGTACAGGTCTAGGATTATCGATTGTTAACAAGAGTGTAGAGCAGCACCGTGGTCAAATTTTGGTAGATAGCCAGGTTGGTGTAGGGACTTTGTTTACGGTTAGACTACCCCTGTCTAGTCACTGGGAGTAATATCAAGTTCGGTTGAATACCCATCATCAAGACGATTGATGGGGAGATGGGGCGCGGGGCCTGGGCGCGGGGAGATTTTGATTCAGGAGGAAGCCACCAGACATTTGAGATCACGGCATAATGCAATTTATGCATTTAAATTATGTATTTTTTTCAGCAAAAGACGTATTTAGTAACAAAATATACAAAATATTAGCATTACTTTAAATTAATTTATCGACATCAAGAGTAGTGACATCAGAGGCTCTGGACAAAACTTCTGGCAATTGAGCAAAAGGCAACGAGGGAACAGCTATGACCAGCGCAGCTAAGCCAGCCGCAAAACTAAACAAATTTGAGAAATTCAAGGCAGAGAAAGATGGTCTTGCCATTAAAGAACAAATAGAAGAGTTTGCTAGAATTGGCTGGGAAGCAATAGAGCCAGATGACCTACAGCATCGGCTGAAGTGGATGGGTGTCTTTTATCGACCTGTTACTCCAGGCAAGTTCATGCTACGGATGCGGACACCCAACGGGATTCTCAACAGCACTCAGATGCAGGTACTAGCTGAGATAGTCCAGCGCTATGGTGAAGATGGTAGTGCTGATATTACGACCCGCCAAAATATCCAGTTGCGAGGTATCCGCATTGAAGACATGCCTGATATTTTCCGCAGGTTCGAGCAAGTTGGCTTAACTAGCGTCCAATCCGGTATGGACAATGTTCGGAATATTACTGGTTCTCCTATGGCGGGAATAGATCGCGATGAATTAATTGACACTAGGGATCTTGTCCAAAAAGTACAGGACATGATCACTAATAACAGCCAAGGGAATTATGAGTTTACTAACTTGCCCCGTAAATTCAATATTGCTATTGAAGGGGGTCGGGATAACTCAGTCCATGCTGAAATTAATGATATTGCCTTCGTGCCTGCCTACAAAGATGGACAACTAGGCTTGAATGTACTCGTAGGTGGCTTTTTCTCGGCCAAGCGTTGTGAAGCTGCTGTTCCCCTCAATGCTTGGGTACTGCCTAATGATGATGTAGTTGACTTGTGTCGTGCTATTCTGGAAGTTTATCGCGACGAAGGCTCGCGGGCGAATCGGCAAAAATCCCGGATGATGTGGTTGATTGATGAGTGGGGGATTGACAAGTTCCGGGAGGAAGTCAGTAAGCAGTTTGGTAGAGAACTCCCTACGGCTGCTCCTAAGGATGAAATAGATTGGGAAAAACGAGACCATATTGGTGTCTTTGCCCAAAAGCAAGCAGGTCTGAATTATGTGGGTTTACACGTCCCGGTTGGTAGGCTGTATGCTGATCAGATGTTTGATCTCGCACGGATGGCTGAGGCTTATGGCAGTAGCGAAATCCGCCTCACGGTTGAGCAGAATGTGATTATTCCGAATATTCCAGATGCTAATCTCGACGCTTTCTTAGCTGAACCCCTCTTACAGAAATTTACCCTTGAGCCCAAACCCCTAGAACGGCTTCTAGTATCTTGCACAGGAGCCCAGTTCTGCAATTTTGCTCTGATTGAAACCAAAAATCGTGCCTTGGCAATAGTTCGGGAACTGGAAGAAAAGTTAGACATACCAAACCCGGTGCGGATTCATTGGACAGGTTGTCCCAACTCTTGTGGTCAACCCCAAGTGGCTGATATTGGTTTGATGGGAACTAAGGTGCGTAAAGACGGTAAGTCTGTTGAAGGAGTCAATATTTACATGGGTGGCAAAGTTGGCAAAGATGCTAAACTGGGCGAGTGTGTGCTCAAAAGTGTGGCTTGTGATGACTTACCAGAGGTCTTGGGCAATATACTGATCGAGAATTTTGGAGCAAAATCCCACTAGGTTAGTGCTTAGTCGGAGAGTCATCACTAACCAGTAGAAGACCTCATAGTTAATAACTAATCACTGTTGTCAAGGGTTAATGGTTAATGCTTAGGTAATGGTTGAAACTTAGTTTTCCATTTTCCATTGTCCAATAATCCTAAACGACAATATGGAGCGCCGCCAGTTTCTCAAATACATCGGGTATGCCACAGTAGGATGTGGCTTTAGTGCCTGTAGCTCAAATAATCTATTCGATTTCCCAAAACGCGATCGCTCCTCTGATCCAACTCAACGACCTCCGGCTAACTTTGGTAAGTTAGAGAAAACTAACCTTACCATTGGCTTTGTTCCTGTAACTGACTGTGCTCCTTTAATCATTGCCAAAGAACAGGGCTTTTTTCAGCGTTATGGTCTGAATGTGGGTCTTAAGAAATATCCTGACTGGTCAGCGGTTCACAAAGACTTACTATCATGGGGTATAGATGCCTGCGTTGCCTTGTTTGGATTGCCAATGCTCACCAATTTTGGTTCAGCCAAGGCACCAGTGATATCTCTAATGATGCTCAATCGCAATGGTGCTGGCATCACCTTTTCCAAAAAAGCTTGGCAAGGTGCTATTCGTCCTTCAACGGAGTACTATAATTTCCCAGATTTTGCCAACTCCTACAGGAAATACATTAGACGATTAACCGAGCCCCTCAAAGTAGGGATAGACTTGACCAACTCCATGGCAAACTATACCCTTCTCTACTGGCTATCAGCTATGGAGATTAATCCTGAGAAAAAGATTAAGCTAATCGAGTTTCCACCATCTCAAATGGTATACAAACTCCAAGCTGGGATAGTAGATGGCTACTGTTTAGATGAACCCTGGAACCAAAGAGCAGTTGTAGACCAGGCTGGATTTACGGTTTATGTCAGTCGGGATATTTGGAAAGGTCATCCAGGAAAAATACTAGCAACCATGGGACCTTGGGCAGAAAAACACCCCAAAACCGCCCGAGCCTTAGTAGCGGCTATTTTGGAAGCTTGTCAGTATTGTGACCAACTAGAAAATCGCCAGTCAATTGCTCAGATCATATCTAGGAGCAAATACATCGACACTAAGGTAAATTATATAGAAGGTTCTTTACTGGGCAACTATAATTATGGTGGCTTTGACCAGAAAGACCGATTTGAAGCAATCCCTGATTTTAATTTATTTCATTTCCAAGATACAGACTATCTCAAAAAGCCGAATCATGCTAATTATCCTTGGCGCTCCCATGGTGTTTGGCTGCTAACCCAAATGATTCGCTGGCGTCATATTAACCGACGTCAATATCCCAAGGATGCTGATAAAATTATCGACCGGATTTATCCAGTGAAAATTTATGAAGAGGTTGCCAAGGCCTTGAAAATCGATTTACCTAGTCAGCGTATGAGGGTTGAACCTGCTGATGTGTTTGTCGATCAAAGAGCATTTGATCCTAGTCAGCCAGTTAATTACCTCAATGGTTTCGATATCCGAGCTGATCGTTCTCAGCTGTTTGCTGCTGTCAATTAAGCCTTCAGCTATTAGCTATCAGTCCACTAAGCTCCAAGCATCGCCCAACTAACAAAGCCCAAGTAGCAAAGCCGACAAAAAGAAGTAGACCTAGAGACTTTATTGATTCAAAGTCTCTAACCTTCTTATAGACCCAAAGGTGGCATGAGATTAGCTGATTCAGAATGCCATACAGCTAAAAGCAATAAAAAGCAATAATTAGCCTTCAGCTGCTTCACTAATCCGCCTTGCTTAACTCAGGAATAATCTTAAGTATAGTTCGGTCAGTGGTCAGTAGTCAATTACTCATTACCCATGATCCTCAATTCATACCAGAATTGGCCAACACGCTAATGGACGTTGTCTTGATGTAACTATTGAATAATAAATATGCGTTTAATTCAAAAGAATAAACAAGTTGTAACAAATCATACGAAATTTATGTTTCAGGGGTGTCAATATTAGTACCTGAACAATAGTATTAAGTTAACTTCAGAAAAGTAGTATCTATGGGCGAATACTTTAGCAATCAATTCCGAAAGAATTACCCTAAACCAATAAGCTATAGTATTCAAACTAATAGGTAACTTTAATCAGTCAGCAAGTTGATGGCAACAGATCAGCTGGATTGTTTATAAAGGGATTCTTTGGAGTAGTTTTTCGAGGATACTAAATCAACCCAAACGTTCAGCTGTTATGAGTAATGCTGTTGGTGCGTGAATCTTCTGTTTTCGTAGTTTGAGTAGAGGAAAGGTATATAGATGCTCGCAGAAATGTGGTCGTTTCGTGGTAGGTATAAAATCCTCCACATGACCTGGTTTGCTTTCTTCCTGTCGTTTGTAGTCTGGTTCAACTTAGCGCCCTTAGCAACACAGGTGAAATCAGACTTCGGTCTTGAAGTAGGTCAAATCCGAACCATCGCAATTTGTAACGTTGCCCTGACAGTGCCTGCCCGTATCATCATCGGGATGCTGTTAGATAAATACGGACCAAGAATCACCTACTCCCTGTTGCTGATGTATGCAGCAATACCTTGTATTGCCTTTGCCTCGGCACAGAACTTTAGCCAACTGGTGATTAGCCGCTTGGCACTGAGTATCGTAGGTGCAGGTTTTGTGATTGGCATCCGGATGACGGCAGAATGGTTCCCTCCCAAAGAAATTGGTTTAGCCGAAGGTATTTACGGGGGCTGGGGTAACTTTGGTTCTGCAGCAGCAGCCTTTACCCTACCTACCATTGCCGCATTTTTAGCCTTTGGCAGTCCAGGTCTTAACTGGCGCTTTTCCATTGCTGGTACTGGGATTATCGCTGCTCTCTATGGTATCCTCTATTATTTTAACGTCCAAGATACTCCCCCAGGCAAAGTTTATCAGAAGCCCAAAAGCGCCAGAGGAATGGAAGTCACCACCAAAAAAGACTTCTGGTTTCTAATGCTGATGAATGCTCCTCTCTCCATCATTCTTGGTGTCCTAGCTTGGCGCTTGAATAAAGTGGGCTTTTTCGAGCAAAATGTTCTCTACATCGTCTGGGCTGGTCTACTTGGGTTGTATCTGTTCCAAGCTTACAACTGCTGGGTGGTGAACAAAGATTTGTTAGCAGGTCGTAAGCGCTATCCTCCTGAAGACCGCTTCAATTTTTCTCAAGTTGCCATTCTAGAGTTGACCTACATTGTTAACTTTGGTTCTGAATTAGCTGTAGTTTCTATGCTCCCTGCCTTCTTTGAAGGTACCTTCGGACTGAGTAAACAAGCAGCGGGGATGATTGCTGCTAGCTACGCCTTCATGAACTTGATGTCCCGTCCTGGTGGCGGTTTAATCTCTGATAAACTGGGTAGCCGCAAGATGACCATGGCAGTCCTAACATTCTGTATGGGTATTGGCTATCTGATTTTCAGTACGGTGAACGGAGGCTGGTGGCTCCCTGGTGCAGTACTGCTGACCATGGCTTGTTCCTTCTTTGTCCAAGCTGGAGAAGGCTCTACCTTTGCCATCGTACCTCTGGTTAAGCGACGGATCACCGGTCAGGTGGCTGGTAACGTGGGTGCTTACGGAAACGTTGGTGCTGTTGCTTACCTGACTATCTTTAGTTTATTGCCAGCAGGAGATGTGGGTAACCGCATATTCTTCCAGGTGTTGGGTGTTACAGCTTTGGTTGTTGCCTTCCTGTGCTTCCTAGTATTGAAAGAACCTAAGGGTTCCTTTGCTGAACTCCATGAAGGGGAAGAAGAATACGCTACTGCTGCTAGCCCTGCTGCTATGGGAACTGGAGACGTGATGAACTAGTTACTTGGTGGGTCTAGTTGAAAGCAATCTACACTAGATGGCTGAAAAATATCTAGATAGAAATGGGGCAATCTTAATCAAGATTGCCCCAAAATATACGGAATAATCGCTTCTAAAACAAGAAAAAAAATCCTCACCATTTAGTGATCAGCTTTTCAAGACTGAGCAAGATTTGGAATTAACGAAAACTTGGTAAAAAGATTCTGCAAGGATAGGATTTATAGTCGAAAAGCCTCAAGATGTTAACTAATTTAGCTAACTAACTACTAACTAGTTGATTAACTAATTTATGATTAAGTTTAGCTAAACGTTTGTTATAAATACCTGATAGTTGATATAAGAATTACTAATTATAAATTAATTGAAAAAATATTTAATCTAGTCACAAGATATACTAAAAATACTAAAAAAAAAAAAATAATTGGGGGAAAAAATCATGACTGACTCAGCTAAGACACTCTGTCCCTACTGTGGGGTTGGCTGTGGTCTGGAAGTATTACCTCCAGCTGGTTCGGGTCGTGCTACCTATCGAGATAGTCAAGGGAATCCGATTTGGAAAGTCAGAGGCGATCGCTCTCATCCCTCAAGCCAGGGTATGGTTTGTATCAAAGGTGCCACGGTTACTGAGTCTTTGGATAAAGACCGCCTCAAGTATCCCATGATGCGGGATTCTCTAGACCAACCATTTCAGCGAGTGAGTTGGGATGAAGCCCTAGACCGAGTAGTGAATCGGATTCAGACGGTTCGTTTCACCCAAGGACCAGAGGCAATTTGTATGTACGGTTCCGGTCAGTTCCAAACCGAAGACTACTATATTGCCCAGAAATTGCTCAAAGGTTGTCTCGGTACCAATAACTTTGATGCTAATTCGCGCCTGTGTATGTCCTCAGCTGTAGCTGGATACATCCAAAGTTTTGGTTCAGATGGACCTCCGTGCTGCTATGACGATCTAGAATTAACAGACTGTGCCTTTTTGATTGGGACTAATACAGCAGACTGTCACCCCATAGTATTTAACCGTTTGCGTAAGTATCACAAAAAGCATCGTCATGTTAAAATGATTGTGGTAGACCCTCGCCGCACGTCTACCGCTAAGCTGGCTGACTTACATCTAGCGATTAAACCGGGTACTGACATTGATTTACTCAATGGTATTGCTCACTTACTATTGCGCTGGGGTAAACTGGACACGGAATTTATTGAGGAGTGTACCAGCGACTTCTCCGCATACGCTCAGATAATTATCAACTACCCACCGGAAATAGTTGCGGAAAGATGTGGTATAGCGGTGCATGAACTTGAGGAAGCCGCTCGCTACTGGGCAAAATCGAAGCGTGTCCTGTCTTTGTGGTCCATGGGAGTCAACCAATCATCAGAAGGTACTGCTAAAGTTCGCACCATCATCAATCTGCACCTGATGACAGGGAACATTGGTAAACCAGGAGCAGGACCATTTTCTCTAACTGGTCAACCTAATGCGATGGGAGGACGAGAAGCTGGGGGACTTGCTCACATCTTACCGGGTTATCGGGTAGTAAAGAATCCCCAACATCGTAGTGAGGTGGAACAGTTATGGAAACTCAATCCAGGGACAATTTCTCCTAATCCTGGTCTTGATGCTTGGAGCATGATCAAAGGTCTAGAAACTGGAGAGGTAGGTTTCTTGTGGATTGCTGCTACTAACCCAGCTGTGAGTATGCCGGATATTGAACGAACTAAGGCAGCCCTAAGAAAATCCTCCTTTACTGTCTATCAAGATGCCTACTACCCTACTGAAACCGCTGCTTATGCTCATGTCTTGCTCCCAGCAGCCCAGTGGAGTGAAAAGACTGGCGCTATGACTAACTCTGAGCGACTTGTCAACCTTTGCCCCCAATTCCGTAATCCACCAGGGGAAGCCAGACCGGATTGGGAAATCTTTGCAGAAGTAGGGCGTCGCCTAGGCTTTACTAAAGAATTTGACTTTACTGACTCTGCCGCTGTATATCGGGAATTTGTACAACTGACCCGTGGACGACTTTGTGACATGACCGGACTTAGTCACGAACGCTTACGGAAAGACGGTCCGATTCAATGGCCCTGCCCTGAGGAAGTCCAAAACCAAGAGTCACTGAGCACTGAGAAATCAGGACTTAATACTGGCAAACGGCTTTATACTGACTTCCGATTCAATACGCCAGATAGCAAGGCAAAATTTGCCGCTTTCCATTCTAAAGGACTGGCAGAACCCCCGTCGGAGGATTACCCTTTGGTGCTGACCAGTGGCAGACTCTATGGTCATTGGCACACCCAAACCCGCACCGGACGGATTGAGAAAATTACCAAAATGTACCCCAATCCGTTACTAGAAATTCATCCCCGTGATGCCCAAAAGCTGGGGATTCAAGATGGGGGTTGGGTAGAAGTGCGATCGCGTCGCGGAACTTGCCGCTTCCAAGCTCAAGTCACTAAAGCTATTACTCCTGGTACAGTGTTTGCTCCCATGCACTGGGGAGCTTTGTGGGCAAATCAGGCAGAAGCTAATGCTCTGACCCATCCCGAATCTTGTCCCATTTCCCTGGAACCAGAATTAAAAGCCTGTGCTGTCAACTTGGTGCCCATCAGTGAAACTGAGAGTATGCGATCGCAAAATCCCAACCAAGAGCCATTAGGAACACCGATTTTACAAAAGCTCAAAGTGTTTAGTTGATTTTTAAAAGTTAAAAGTTTAAACCTTTCCTTCTTAATTGCGCTCGCCGAGAGTTTCCCAAACACCTGCCTCACCAAGGGTGATTGGAGTCTGGGTTTGTGTCTGGGCAAAATTGGAAATAGACATAAACGGCACTAAGCCCATCACAAAGGAGCACAAAACAATCAGGATAGTCATCCTGACCGGATGCTGCCACTGTTTAGTTACAACATGAGACTGGGTTGTGCTGCTAAGCTCTTGCATGCTCATGACTAAAACCTCAGAATAGATGTGTACGAATATAGGGATAGTTCACTGTTGTCTTTGAGGATGCAGTGCATTGTTCCTATTCATGCCAAGTTGCAGGGACAGTCGGCAACTTGGTATTTTTTTATGCACTAAAATCCTTTACATTTTGAATCATACAAAAATTTTGGGAAAAAGTAGCTAGATTTACCAAATAAAACACAAAAAGTAACATTAGTTACTGAATTTAATTAATTTTTGTGAAATACAGTAAGTTATGAGGTTTTTAGGCATAGACCTTGGCTGGACTTCTGGAGCAACTGGTCTTTGTTGCTTAGATTGGTGTGCTGGTACCCTAAACCTGCTAGATTTAGACCGCAAAGAGTCAATCACAGATATCCTGAACTGGATAGACCATTGGTCACCATCTCCAGAACCCGCCATGGTAGCAGTAGACGCTCCTACCCTGATTCCCAACCCTACAGGAATGCGCCTACCGGATAGACTGACCCATAAATACTTTGGTCGCTATCATGCTGGGTGCTATCCCGCCAACCTCCAACGCCCCTTTGCCCAGCGCACCGTAGAATTTGGTCTGAGCCTAGAACAAAGGCAATTTATCCATGCCCCAACCATCACTCCCCAAAAACTAGGGCGCTATCAAATCGAAGTCTTTCCCCATCCCGCCATAGTCCAGCTATTCAACCTCAATCGCATCCTCAAATACAAAAAAGGGAAACTAAGGGAAAGACATGCTGAACTAATCAAACTTCGGCAATATATTCTCGATACCCTACCCACCCTCACCCCTGCTCTCAACTCCCTCTCATCCTCGCCCCTTACTTCAAGTCTTTGCAGTTCATTTCTGCCCACATCCCCACTACAGGTAAAGCTCTCAAAGCCGCTGAAGACCAGCTAGAT
>NZ_JAAHIG010000141.1:0-20163 GCF_010692305.1 Moorena sp. SIO4G3
ATCACGACGGATATCACGAAGCGTAAACAGCAAGAAGCTGAACTGCAACAACTCAATCGAGAATTGCAACAACTCAATCGAGAATTAGAAATTAGGGTTCAACAGCGCACAGCTGCTTTACTCGAAAGCGAACAACGATTCCGCTCGTTGTTTGAATCTGCCCCAGATTTTATCCATATATTAGATACTCAGGGCATGATTGAGCAAGTGAACCCGGCTGTGATCCAGCAGTCAGGTTATTCTGAATCAGAATTGATCGGTAATCGGTTAGAAGAGTTTTTTACCCCCACATACCAAAACATTTGCCAGCAACAGTTTCCAGTTTTACTGGAGCAGGGAACCCATCGTCAAGAAATTGAGTTTGTCTGCAAAAATGGGACAATTATTACCACAGACTGCTCCTACTCAGTCGTCCATGATACCGAAGGAAACATTAGCTATATCTTAGTGTTGCAGCGAGATATTACTTCACGGAAACGATTTGAACAAGAACGGACCCAATTAATTGCTAGTTTACAGGAATCAGAGCGACGGTGGCGCAGCCTTCTCGAAAATGTGCGACTGGTGGTGGTGGGACTAGACCGACAGGGGAAAGTCGAGTATGTCAATCCCTTTTTCCTAGAATTGACTAAGTACACAGAAGCAGAAGTTTTAGGCAAGGACTGGTTTGAAAACTTCCTGCCCAATTCCCAGCAAAAGTTAGTAAAGCACTACTTCCAGGACATCCTAGAGCCAGACTTTCAATCCCACTATCAGCACTCGATTCTAACTAATTCAAAGCAAGAAAAAATTATTGCTTGGAATAATACCCTACTCCAAAATGTCCAGGGAGAGGCAATTGGCACCATGAGTATTGGGGAAGATATTACCGAGCGCTACGCTATTGAACGGATGAAAGATGAATTCACCTCCGTGGTTAGCCACGAACTCCGTACCCCCCTAACCTCAATTCATGGTGCCTTGAACCTATTATCAACTGGTCTAATTCAACCTCAGTCTGAACGAGGACAGCGTGTGATTGGCATTGCCGCTGACAGTGCTGAGCGTTTAGTGCGACTAGTTAACGATATTTTGGAACTCGAACGTCTCGAATCTGGTAAGATCCGTCTGTCGAAGCAGCCCGTAAATGCAGCTGAGTTGATGGTTAAAGCTGTTGATCAGGTGCAGGTGATGGCTAATCGAGCTGGAATTAAATTGGAAGTCTCGCCCCAAGGGATTGAATCTGAGATTGAATTCGAGGCTGATAGCGATCGCATTATTCAAGTCATAACCAATTTACTAAGCAATGGGATTAAATTTTCCGACAGAGGTTCTAGCCTATGGTTAACAGTGGAACTGCAACAGCCAGAGGAACTAGAAACCACCTCACCCCCTGACCCAAACAGTCCAACGATCTTATTTACCGTTAAAGACCAAGGCAGGGGAATTCCTGCTGACAAACTTGAAAGCATATTCGGGCGTTTTCAACAGGTTGATGCCTCCGATGCCCGTAAAAAAGGAGGTACCGGTTTAGGGTTAGCGATTTGTCGTAATATAGTGGAGCAGCACGGAGGCAAAATCTGGGTTGAGAGTACTGTTGGTGAAGGTAGCAGTTTTTATTTTACTTTACCAAAACAAACAGCAGCAGAAGAAGGTGAGAAGCATGACAACTAAGCGCATTTTAGTGATTGATGATGATGATGGGGTTCGAGAAATCATCCAATTTTCTCTAGAAGCAGCAGCAGGGTGGGAAGTGTTGACAGCTGCTTCTGGTAAAGAGGGATTAGCTAAGGCTGAGGCAGATCAGCCTGATGCTATTCTGCTAGATGTAATGATGCCCGAGCTGGATGGACCGGCTACCTTTCGACAGTTACAAGCTAATGCAGTAACGGCGGATATCCCAACAATTTTGCTAACCGCTAAAGCTAGGAGCAGCGAGCAAAAGCAGTTTCTAGATTTGGGGGTAACTGGAGTTATTACCAAGCCGTTTAAACCTATGGAATTGGTCGAAGAAATCCAAGGAATTCTGAATTGGCTCGATTGAGCGATCGGAGTGCTAGGTTTTATTAAAATTCCCAACCCCGCAGCAAATAATTAATAAGGAACTTGATTAGGATTAATTGCTGATATAGCAGTTCTCAATTGGGTGAGGTACTTTGATTCCATAGCACTCACCTTTGACATCTTACCGATTACCCCTAAGTTAGCACCCTACCGAATCACAATATCTTCACATTTGCGCCCTAATTTCTATTTGTAGGTAAGTTAAATAGATCTTGGGTTCAACTTCGGGGTATGGGTATCATTTTTTCAAACAAGAGTAGCAGTTCCAGTAATTCTTCCAGCGCCACTCCTTTGGATCAATTATCCCTGAGTCCCACGATCAGTCCCACGATCGATTTAGCTTATCCTCACGACCCAGAGCACCAGAGGAGACAAACCTTCACACCAGTTGTCCTGGGTATCAAGAGTTTGCCCTTGACCAAAGAACGAGATATGGGTACCAGCCAAGCCCAGGACTATGAGTCATACATCGCATTAGCTCTGGATGTGTTTCAGAGTCAAGACTCAACATTTATCAAATCTCTTAAAGACTTTCTCACTGTTTTACCCAGTCCCACTTATATCGAGCAAGTCTTACTCGCAGCAGTTTATCGACTACCAGAGATTAACCTTGATGCTTCTCACTGGCTATTGCGTCATCCCGATTATTTGATGCCCGAACTTGACTTAGTGGCAGTAGCGATGGCTCTCGCCATTAAGACGCTTCAGGAGCAAGGCTTAGTGTTGGGTCAAGATTTTAGCATTGAACCTAATGGTCGGTTATATCTCAGTACTCTGGCAAAAGATCAGTTATGGTTCGGTAGCTCAAGTAGCGATCGCCTCTTGCTAGAACAGATTCTGCAAGTTGGGGATTAATCTTGATCATGAATTTATAAAGCCTGGAGCGATGAACAAAACAATTTTATTAATTGAAAATGATAAACTGTTGCGCTCAAATTTTTCCGATTTACTAGAATTAGAGGGCTTTAATGTCCTTACTGCAGACGATGGTTGGCTCGGGTTAAATTTAGCTAAAATTGTCCGACCTGATTTAATTATTTGTGAAATTAATATACCATCAATTGATGGGTATGAGCTTATCAAAATATTACGGGATAGGTTAAAGACAGCGAAAACACCGTTTATATTTCTAAGCAGTGATTCCAATCAGGATGGCTATGCTCGAGCTAAGCAACTGGGAGCCAACGATTATCTCACCAAACCTATAGATAGTCGGGAACTGTTAGCAGCAATTAATCAGCAGTTAAGAATACTTCCCTTGACTTAAAACAGGGCTTCAAACACGCTATATATTAATTACTCAACCGGTTGAGAATAATAAACTGGTTGGCAAAAGGAGTGTAAACGATGGGTAAAACCCTTGTTCACGTAACTACACCGATAGTGATTCAAGAAATTGAAAACGTCTTAGCAACTTATCCGGAGTCTCCCTATCAAGACCTGTTTTCCCAGTCTAACATACGCCAGGATTTAATTACTTATGTCCTGAGCAGAATTCCGAATCATTACCAAGCCATAGACAATAGTGAACCATCATCAAAAAGCCAAGAATTACAGCAGTTATCCTCAGAGCAGAAGCTGTATTTAGAAAACTGGATTCACACAGGAATCTATCATATCTTGCACTGGGATAATTTCCCGATGCCCCAAACCTTTACTTCAAGGTCTATCTCCTCTGATTCCTTAGCTTGATTTCCCAAAGTTTATATGCTAAAATAGCAGTTCTCAATACCCAATTGAGAACTGCGTTTGCCATCCATGGGATAACCTGTAAAGCAAGTGATTAACGGAATTTGATATCAATCGTGATCCAAAGCTGATCCAAACTTTATAAGATTATCAGTAACTTTCGCTAACCCCAGATGTAGCAGGCTGGTTTTGTGGATATTGGTTTTCTGGAGATACTACTTGGGGATTGCGCAACCGTTCCAACTGTAAACGCCGAAACTCAGAAGCCGCATCATCTAGTCTCTGAGACTGTCCCTCAACGAACTGATTGATGTCAACTGTACCCAATTGGGCATTATGGATTAAATCAAAAGCGTTGAAACCACTGTCTCCAAACCCCCCAAACGTGTCTTGCTCGTTAGGATTATTAAAATTTTCATCCGCTCGAATAGTACCTATACTTTGGGCAGTAGCGGACCCGTGCAGTAACGCTGTAGTAATGCCAAGGGCTACACTTAATACAGCTACAGTAAAAACAGATTGGTTGCTGATCGTCATAGGAATCCCCCCTCAATGGATAAATCTCGCTGGTATTCTGCTATAGAGTTATATATAGTTAACCTGAGTTAACCTGCACAGTTAACCTGCACAATTGTTACAGGTTTATTTTGGATCGTTGACGCGACCCTGTCAATAGTCAACCCTCAACCCTCAACCCTCAACCCTCAACAAAAAGCTATCAACTAAACTACTAGATTATTGCTAGACTTAGTATAGTAATTTGTTATACTTTACTAGCTATAAATAGTTGGGGTAAGGCTGTGCCTATGCCTCCAGGTATTTATGATATCACTCGGTTTAAAACTCTCCTAGAATTGTTACTAATTATGGGAGTAGCGTTGGATGTAAATCCCCCATCAGTATTCGTACAACTTGACAACGCTGTTGCACAAGATTTTCCCAGCATTCGGAAACAGGATTGGCGCAGTGGTGTCAGGTTTCGCGTCCGCAAAACTTCTATTGCTAACCAACTCTTTCAACAAGGTATCCAACAATTTCGTCAGGGACAGTTTCGTGAAGCGGTAGCCACCTATCAAGGACGCACCCTTAATAATATTGCTGGAGTTTACTACAGTATTGGTGAGTATTCTTCAGCCAGGGATTTCTATCAAAAAGCATTGGTGATTGCTAGAGAAATCGGTAATCGAGCAAGCATTGGACGAGTTTATAATAATTTAGGATTTATTGCTAGCCAGACTGGTGACTATACACAGACGCTAGGGTATCATCAACAAGCCTTGGCTATTATTAAAGAGTTAGGAGATCACGATAGTGTTAGTTATACTCTGAACAACCTTGGCACCGTTTATGAAAATCTCAGAGAGTATGATCAAGCTTTGAAATCCTACCAGCAAGCTTTAACTATTGCTACTGAAATTAACAATACCGCCAGGGAAGCTAATGGTCTTGATACTATTGGTGGAGTTTACTATAATCGTAGTCGATATTACCAAGCTTTCGACTATTATCAACAAGCGTTAGCGATTCATAAAAAAATCGGTCATCCAGCTAGTGAAGCGAAGACGATCATTAATATTGGCGGTGTTTATGAAGGTTTAGGACAGTACTCGAAAGCCTTATCTTTTTTGCAACAGGCTTTAGCAATTTATCGGGATATAGACAATAAAGCAGGTATTGTACTGACTCTTAGCAGTATTGGTATCATTTACGAACGCCTGAATCACTATCCCCAAGCGTTAGCATCCTATCAGCAAGCTTTAGCCATTTATCAAGATATTAATAATCCGATCAGTGAAAGTAATACTCTCAATCAGATTGGTGGTGTTTATTCGAGTATTGGTCTGTATCCTCAGGCGATAAATTCTTATCAGCAAGCCCTAGCGATCGCACAAGAAATTGGTGATCCAGCAGGGGAGGGTCGGGTTCTCCCCATCTCCCCATCTCCCCATCTCCCCATCTCCCCATCTCCCCATCTCCCCATCTCCCCATCTCCCCATCTGCCAGCGCCCGGCTAGCAAGGGTAACACCGGCCTAGGGCTAAGTCCCTAGGAAGATTGAACCTCCCCATCCTAAGAGGAATGGGGATTCCCAGGCACAACCACCGTTGGTTGTTATCTCCATGGGCGTAACTTTCCCGCGCACCGAGGGTAGCTGAGTAGGGTCAATACCCAGTTTTTTTTGAGACCCTTTCTTTTTATATTAACACTATTTGAGAGGGAAAATTCATCCCCGACCTAAGAGGACGGGGATGAATTTTCCCTCTCAAACTCTCCCACTCTGATAATTACAACCGGCGGCTAAGCAGTGGAGAAATTGCGAGTAATACCACTGTGCTAAAACCAAGCAATATCAACAGGGATTGGCCAAAGGTAATGGATGCCCAGGGAGCCTGCATCACAATACTACCAACAGACCAGTCATTGTCAAGATAGAGATAGCGAATTGGTTCAATGGCATAGCTGAGGGGGTTGAGACTGGCTACTACCTGTAACCATTTTGGCATGAAGGTCAGAGGAGCAAGGGCTGTGCTGGCAAACAGTAGGGGTAAGTTGGTAACAAAAATGACTGCAATTAGTTCAATGTGACCGGGTAGGGCAAATGCTAGTCCGAGACTGAGAGCTGTGACTCCCACCACCAGCAAGAACACAATCAAGGCAATCATCACCAGACCGGCTAGGTTGGGTAAACCGGCTCCTAAAAAGGAATTAGCGGTGACAATTGCCACAGTTTGCAGCAAACTCAGAGCGATAATATATATGGCTGAGGCTGCAACAATAGAGAAGCGAGATACTAACGGAGCTACTAGTAAGCGGTTGAGGAAACCAAATTCCCGGTCAAACATGATCGGTAAGCCAGCATTGAGTGCTCCAGCAAAGGCGGTAAACACAATCACACCTGCACCGAGGAATTTGCCATAGCTCAAACTCTCACCAAAAATCCCTTGAGGAGCGTTTTGGAATAATGCCCCAAATAGGATTAGCCACATTAGGGGCTGGATAATACCAGCCATTAAGGTAGAAGGTCGCCGTTGCAGCTGAATAAACAGGCGTTTGGTTAGGGCTAGGGTTTCTTGGATAAATTCACTTACACCAGGAGTATCATTGACTGGGATTGGTGCAGTAAAGTCTGGTTGCCAGTTAAGGTCGGATTTAGGAGGGGTAAGGGTTTTACTCATATTCATTCGTGCCATAGATTCCTAAAATAGTTGGAGCAATCTTTATTTACTGTCCACTAACCACTGCCCTATGTCTCCTTTAGGCCATATTTTGTTTCCGCTCTGCCTTGAGATCCCGTTTCCCAGCCTGAGCCAGTTCAGCATCCATCAGGGTTTTACCTGTGGCAGCTAGGTAGACATCATCTAGGCTAGGTCGCGACTGAGCAATCCCAAAGGTCGGTAAACTAGCGTCTTTTAAGGCTTGCTGAATGATCATTAAGGCATTGCTTTGGGGTTTAACCACAAGGTTAAGGGAATTCCCCTGATTGCTGTTAATAATCACCTCTCGCACAAAGGGCAGAGACTGCAGCATATCTTTGGCTTCCTTGGCTTCTTCAATGGGGGAGAATTCCCGGATACGCAGGGTAATGCGATCGCCTCCAACACTATCCTTTAACTGGGATGGTGTCCCCTCAGCTATGATCAACCCTTTGTCAATAATTGCCACTTGGTCAGCTAATGCATCTATTTCTTCGAGGTAGTGGCTGGTGATTAGTAATGTGGTTCCTGAGTCTCGCAGCTTTTGCAACAGTTCCCAAACCACGAATCTACTCTCAATGTCAAGACCTACGGTGGGTTCGTCTAGTACTAAAACATCGGGTTGGTGGAGTAAGCCAGCGGCTAAGTCCAGCCGCCGACGTAGACCACCGGAGTAAATGCCAGTTTTTTTATTGGCATACTCCTTGAGCTGCAAAATGTCAAGCAGTTTATTGATGCGTTGTTTGGCAACTGCTTTGGGGAGGTGATAGAGGTCGGCTTGCAATTGGAGTAGTTCTTGACCAGTGAGTACCTTATCTAAGGCAACTTCTTGGGCTACATAGCCTAGGCGGCGGCGTGCTGCCCTAGGATTGTGTAGTACTGAAATGCCAGATACCTCAATTTTTCCAGCGTCCGGTGCCGTGAGCGTGCATAGACAACGAATGGTGGTGGTTTTACCGGCACCATTAGGACCGAGTAAGCCAAAAATTTGACCCGGTTCGACTTGTAAGGAGATGTCTTTGACGGCGTGGACATCTCCATAGCGTTTTTGGAGGTTCTGGATTAATACAGCGGCAGCCATAAGCTTTCCCTATGCCGGTCAGGGATACACAAATCTCAACAATTTTTATTGTAGCCCCTTGGCCTGGTTAGGGGTAAGATATAGTGTTTTTAGGCAAAACTGCTGAGGAGTGATGGGATATATAGCCCAGCCCCTGGAGCGTTCGCGTTTGGCCTTTAGGCCAATGTCAATCGCATACACTCAAGCTACACTTAATCTACACTCAAGCTATGGCGTAGCTGTCTTAATTTGTCACGGATTAGTCATCACTAACCTTTTCACAGAGGCAAAAGCACCAGCCTAATTCACCAGCGGCAATTGCCTCCTGAGTTTTCTTAAAGGCAGCGCTCAAATCCGGATAGCCCTCCCGAGCCAGCTCGGACACCAATTCGTAACTCTTTTTCAGGTGTTGGCTCAAGTCCTTTATCTGCAAAACGTTAAATCCGATCTGAGTGAGTTTTTCTGCATAGACTTCGGGGCTAAATGTCGGCTCAAACAGCAGTCGGTTGTAAACGTACTTGCGGGCTGCCTCACTGACTTCCTCAATTGGTGTTACCAAGTCATCAAACAGGAAGATGCCTCCTACCCCTAGGACACGGTGAACCTCCGCCAGAGCTTTATCAAGCTCGTGGATGTGGTAAAGAGCGCCTTGACTCCAGGCATGGGTAAAGGAGCCATCTGGGAAAGGTAGGTTAGTGGCTGATTCCTTTTGGAAGCTCACCCGCAAAGAGGGGAAATTACTAGCCTTAGCTCGAGCATTCTCGATATAACTGCTACTAATATCGATTCCTACTACCTCACATCCCGTTTGCTGAGCCAGCCAAACGGCAGCGTTGCCATTTCCACAAGCAACTTCTAGTACCCGGGAGTCGGCAGTAATACCGCTCTGTGCCAGCATATATTCATCCCAGCGCTTGCAGGCTGGCACAAAGTCCTCAGGCCGAGCCTTGGCTAAGTTTTCGAAATAACCCCAGTGGAGACTGCCTTCTGGATCCCAGAAACTGCGGAAACGTTGGTCTCGTTCACGATCATCAAACAATGCCTCGGTCTGAGCTTCGGTAAATCTACTTTTTTGCATAGTTAATTCCAGTTAATTCCCTGCTGTTGTTGGTTTATGAGACTGATCAAAATTTAGACTATAGCTATCCTATTTGAATTGTTAAACTTGCTCTTTAATCAGGATATACCAGTTCTGGCTTAAGCAAGTGCATGGAATAAAAATTTTGGTTTTTATTAATAACTTTACTATTGCTATAGTCACCCTAAATAGTATATAGTTTTCTAGGTTACGGTGTTCGTAAAGTAAAGTTAAGCAAATGGAATCGCTTCGCGTTTTGTACACCACACACAATTGTCTCACCTACTTGAAAATACAACAATAGGCAGGTTTAGCATATGAACATTTTTACCAAGCTTGAGTCAGAAGTCCGAAGCTACTGTCGATTGTTTCCAACAGTCTTTACCAAGGCAGTGGGAGATACCTTGATAGATGAGAGTGGGCGTACTTATATAGATTTCTTGGCAGGTGCTGGTGCCCTCAACTATGGACATAATAATCCCAAGCTCAAAAAGCGTCTCCTGGAATACATTGAGTCAGATGCTATCACCCACAGCCTCGATATGTTCACCTCTGCTAAGCAGCAGTTTCTAGAACGTTTCGAGGAAGTAATCTTAATACCGCGAGGACTAAACTATAAAGTTATGTTTACCGGTCCTACGGGAACCAATTCTGCCGAGGCTGCTTTGAAGCTAGCCCGTAAAGTGACTGGTCGAAAAACAGTCATTTGTTTTACCAAAGGCTACCACGGTCATACTTTAGGTGCCCTAGCTGTTACCCCTAATCCGACCTATCAAAAGGCTGCGGGTATTCCCCTCGGTAATGTCTTAACGGTTCCGTTTGAGGATAAAAATGGCACCAAAGACGACAGTCTTGATTACTTAGAAAAACTGGTTGATGACCTGAGCCTAAATCAGGAAAAACCAGCAGCAGTTATCCTAGAAACCGTTCAATCTGAGGGCGGGATTAATGTTGCTAGTGTTCCTTGGCTTCAACGCCTTGCCCAGATCACTCAAGAGCGAGAAATTTTGCTAATTGTTGATGATATCAAAGTGGGATGTGGTCGAACTGGCCCTTTCTTTAGCTTTGAGCGGGCAGGGTTAAAACCTGATTTAGTTTGTCTGGCTAAATCTTTAAGCGCCTATGGAAACCCGATGGCTGTGGTGCTAATTCGACCTGATTTAGACTGTTGGAAACCAGGGGAACACAGTGGTACTTTCCGAGGGAACAATCTAGGCTTTGTGACTGCCACAGCTGCTCTCGACGAGTACTGGGAGACGGATGCTTTCGAAAAGGAAATCGCGGACAAAGGTGAGGTAATGAAGAAGCGACTCAAAGACATGATCGCTCGTTATCCAGAAGTCGGCGGCGAACATCGAGGACTTGGTTTGATTCAAGGAATCGCCTGTGAACAAAAGGGTCTGGCTAAAAAAGTTAGTAATGAAGCTTTCAAGCGGGGTTTAATCTTTGAACCCATGGGAGTGAACAAAGAAGTGATTAATCTTCAGTCTACATTAACGATTGATTCCGACACTTTGACCCAAGGGCTAGATATTTTGGAGGAAAGCATTGGAGCTGCTCTCTCAAACTGAGTTTGTCAAACCGGCGGCTTCTAAAATTTCTGCCAACACTTTGCCATGATATTCCCAGGGTAAAGTCTCAATTGTCAGAGCTTGCAATCCGGTATCTCCATCTATGGCTGCTCCCTCATTAACCAGAGTTGTCAAAATCTGTTTATCGGTCTCTAAGGTTAATCCCTCAGTTAACTTAGATTTTAAGTCCGGTCGGAGTAAAGCAAGAGCAGTGAGTAACCCCATTCCTCCCCAATTTGATACACCGCAAACGATCGGGTGATGGCAAGGAATATAACAGGCGATTCGTTCTCCATGCTTGATGGTTTTGGCAATTAGCTCTTGAGAGAGTGTTCCCATACCAAGTTCATTGCCCAAATCACCAATGCCGATGGAGATGATTTCACTGAGGGTAAATAGGAAATGTAAAGGAGCAGTATGAACAGTTATATCATCCCCATTTATATTTCGGACAGTACCATCGTAACTCGGGCCTGCTCTTTCAATGGAGATAACATGGGAAACTGGTGGTTCGGCACTTTTCCATAAATTCACAATAGAAGAAACGGAGGGATCTTCTGCACTCCCTGCATCGACAGGAACTACATCAAAAGGAATTTGAGCAGGTATTCCTGCTGCCCGAGCAGCAACCTTGACAGCATTAAGGCATAAAGGATCCGTAACCAGACGGACAGGGATTCCAACTCTAAGTAATCCCGCTGCTAGGTGAGCGCAACCGATGGGGCCATCATTTTCCGCTGCCGGAGGAGTGCCGTGGGGAATAAAAAAGCCTGTAATAATAGCCACATGGGGGGATGGATGTTCGGCAATCGAACGAGCTGCACCAAGCAGCCCCCCCTTGGCAGCCTCCACAAGGGGCTCTATACCATTACCTATGTCCCTTCCACAGATGTTTTCAATTTTTTCTATCCGGGTTAAGACTTCTGGAGAATTTCCAAATGCAGCAGTCATAAGCAATTAAACAGATGCTCCTAAATCAACTAACTTTTTAGAGACTGTCTCCTGGATGACTTGGTTGACACTATTTTCGAGGAGGTCTAGCCCTTTCTCTAAGACTTCTTCAGAAATTGTTAAAGGCGGGAGACATCGAATCACCTGCCCCTGTGCGCCAGCTGTTTCCATGATTAGCCCATTAGCAAAGGCTGTCCGGATGATTTTATTAGCTAGGTTCCCATCTTTGCAGTCTAAGCCCTGAATCATGCCCCTGCCCCTAACAGAAAAACCGGCCTCCCAGTTATTTTTTGCGATCTGCTCCAATCGGAGCTGCATTATAGTTCCTTTTTGTCTAACAGAGGCTGAAAGACTCTCATCTTGCCAATAGATTTCCAAGGCTGCTTTGGCGGTAACAAAGGCTAGGTTAGGTCCTCTGAAGGTGCCACTGTGTTGACCTGGTTTCCACTGGTCTAATTCTGGTTTGATCAGTACCAATGAGAAAGGAAGACCGAAACCACTCAAGGATTTGGAGATAGTAACAATGTCAGGGGAAATACCTACTTCTTCAAAGCTGAAAAAGGAACCAGTCCGTCCACATCCCACTTGGATGTCGTCTACAACTAAAAGCACATCATGTTTACGACAGACTGTTTCAAGCGATCGCAACCACTCAAAGCTGGCTACATTGACCCCACCTGCTCCCTGAATGGTTTCTACAATCACTGCTGCTGGAAGCGCTACTCCACTACCTCTGTCGGAAAGGACTTTGTCTAGGTACTCTGTAGTATCAATATCCGAACCCAAGTACCCATCATAGGGTATAAAAGTTACGCCTGTGGTGGTGAGTCCTGCAGCGTCTCGCTGTGAAATGTTGGCAGTTGTTGCTAAGGAACCTAGGGTTACCCCATGATAGCCATTGGAAAAGGCAATGACCGTTTCCCGTCCCGTTATGTTGCGGGTCAGTTTTAGAGCTGCCTCCACAGCATTGGTTCCTGTTGGTCCAGGAAACTGAACTTTGTAATTTAATTGCCTGGGTTTGAGGATAATGGCTTCAAAAGCTTCGAGAAACTCCTCTTTCGCTACGGTTGCTAAATCGAGACCATGGACAATACCGTCTGAATCGAGATAACTGAGCAGTCGTTCTTTGAGTTGTGGGTTGTTATGTCCGTAATTGAGCGTACCCACTCCACTGAGAAAGTCAATGTACTTGATACCTTCTTTATCTTCTAGAACAGCTCCTTGTGCTTTCTTAAACACCGTGGGAAATAAACGGCAGTAGCTTCGCACATTGGATTCCAATTGATTGAAGATTCTCATCAGATTATCCTCATTAGTTTTCTACGTGATGTTTTCCGCAAGCTACCTGAAAGTTTTGCTACTTATAGTACTACCCATTAAGGTGTTTGACATTGATAAAAGCTGAAAAGCTAATGCACGTCAACTTTTGCCTCTTGCTAGCATGCCAATGCCATTGCCCGTAGCGCTATACCTTTCAACGTTGTGGCGATTCCTACTTACCCCCTCACCCATTTATCCTTTCATCAACTCACCAAATCAAGCGTGTAGGAATCGCCAGGATCTCATTAGTCAGCTACATTAGCCAGCTACATTAGCCAGCTACATGAGTCAGCTACATGAGTTAGCTAACACTTAGGCAATAAGGCTGACAGTTAGCGTAAGAAAATGCGTTGTAGTTCTCGAGTGGGATCGCTATAGGTGGTTCTTGCATGTGCTATACATTTGTTGTCCCAAAGCAACAATGAGTATTGCTCCATCCGAATAGCCATGTGATTTTCCTCGTAATATGCTAGAAATCGGTCGGCAATTTCTCCCAAAAACGGGTCGGGAGTAAAGGGCTTTAGGTTCTCTGGATCGGGGCTGTAGTCACCGTATTTAATATAGTTACAAGAAAAGCGGAAAACAGGCTTCTTACCCTCAAATGAGAGGAGCGGATGAATTGCTCCCTTAGTGCGGTTGGCGTGGACTCCCCTCGTGGCACCAAAATGGTGTCGAGTCTCCATGAGTTTTTTCTTTTCTTCTTCCGTAAGAGTCTTCAGGAATCCTTCCACATAAGCCAATGTGGTCATCCCACCACCACAATCAGAAGGCTTTTTGCACCAAAGCACGAGATAGTTCGGTGGGGTTTGATAATCGCTGGCTTCCGTATGAGGAAGCAAACGCCTTTCACCTCTGGCATCGGAAAATTTCATCAATTCTGGTTGATATCTGACATAGAATATCGGTTGCCCATATTGCAGGATTAACTCACCACCTGTGACCAATTTTGAAAATTCGATCCAGTCAAAATTGGGATCTTCAGTTTCCACATAAATAAAGTGGTTTTGCTCCAGTAAGTTCTGATAATCATTAATTGATTTATCAGATTTTGGCAAATTACTCGCCTGATAGGTTAACATCAAAAATCCTTTTTGATAAGGCTGACGAGAATTTATTCTAGCCGAAATAAATTCAATACTGGTTACTTGTTTACATTTTTTAAACAAAACACACATACTAATATAGTATCTATAGTAACAACTATAAAAAAAAAATTAATTAATAAGTAATTACAATGGATTTATGATAGTTAAAAGTATTGATCAACCAGATGCTTTGCCATTTATGCGATAGAAGACTTTCATCTGTTCAAAGTTTCCCTCTTAAGCTGCTGTGCATTTTCTTGATGCCGTCGCTCATGGGGAAAAGCACTTGTTCCCTTGCTGCATCGCTTAAATTGCCTATTTTCCAATTAACAAAAAACTTCAAAACCCTCTCCCCATCTACTATCTACGCCAGCTAGCCAGTTAAGTGTGTAACAGTTTATTAAGGGGGGATATAGTCACAGTCAAGCTTTCAGGATTTAAGAAAAGCTTCTACATTCAGTCTCTAAGAGACTTTTTGTTAAATAAAGGTTAAGGTGAGTTAAAGTTAAATAAAGCTTAAATTATTGCGTAGGGTGAGATAGGCGGCGAATACTTTAAAAGCTCACTTGTAGCGAGAGCTGTCCGCCTTAAACCACGCATATTCAGTACTCGATATTTCTTAAGATTTACTTTATAAATAGTCTCTAAGTTTTAGAGCAATTCTTATTTGGGTGAGGTTTTTAGGGAGCTTCAGAGCTGGGAGCTTCCGAGCTGGTCAGAGGGAAGAGGTAAAAAATAGTGAATAATGGATAATTGCCTTTTGCCGATTACCCATTATTCACCTGTATCCTTTCCTAGCCCAGAAATAAGATAAGTAATCAAACAAACGGATCTTAGAGCTGATTCGTAAAGTAAATCTTAAGAAGTCTGAAAGCCTTGCTATGATTGTTTTTTGGGTATTAAATAGTTCAATTGTTCTATTTGAGCGCAAGCCTTATCCTACAAGGTTTAGTGCGAGTTTACGAATCAGCTATTATATCATGTCAGGATAATTACCCTGTCAGCCATGCTTTGCGCGAGTGGGGGAAACCACGGCAGTCGCTCATGGTTAGAAGTTACCGTAAGACAGGCTCGCCTTGTCAGCCATGCTTTGCGCGAGTGGGGGAAACCACGGCAGTCGCTCATGGGGGGAACCCCCTTTGGCGGCGCTGCCTTCCCAAGACCGCGCAAATCACGCTAATCAATAAGTTTTACCCCTTTTCTGCATAGCCTACCAACCATAAAGGCTCAACGTAATCAGGTTTCGTCTCCGGGGGAACCCCCACAGGTCGGCGCTGCCTTCCCAAGACCGCGCTGCATCGCTTAATAAAAACCTCCCCCATCTCCCCATCTCCCCATCTCCCCATCTCCCCATCTCCCCATCTCCCCATCTCCCCATCTCCCCATCTCCCCATCTCCCCATCTCCCCACACTTCCTCTAATTATGGGTATTCAACCTAACTTGATCTTACTTCCCAATACAGAAACGGCTGAAAATGCGGTCAAGTACTGATTCGGTTACTTCCTCTCCTGTAATTTCTCCCAAGGCTTGAATTGCTCCACGCAAATCAATCGTCCAAAAATCTAAGGGTAACTCTTGGGCAATAGTTTCTTGCACTTGCTCAAGAGACATTTTCGCCCGTGTCAACGCAGCAGCTTGTCGTTGGTTAATCGCTAAATCTAAATCAGCGGCTTGCAGGTTGCCACGATTTACTGCGTCAAGAATTGCCTTCTCCAGAGCATCAATCCCTTGATTGTAGGCAGCAGCTGTCTTCACTACCCGCTCTATAGTATTAGGATAGCATACGGTAGATTCAGTAGATTCACTGGCTAGGTCAGTTTTGTTAATCACTAGAATTACCGGACGTTCTTGCACCTGTTGGTAAATTTCCTGGTCTCCTGCACTCCAGCCAGTGGTTGCTTCAATCACCAGTAATACCAAGTCAGCCGCCATGGCTGCACTACGCGATCGCTCTACTCCAATTTTCTCGACTTGGTCAGCGGTTTCCCGAATTCCTGCTGTATCGAGTACCTGTACCGGGATTCCCCCAACCACTAACTGGGATTCTACCACATCCCGAGTGGTACCAGGAAGGTCAGTGACAATAGCGCGATCGCATCGACTCCAGGCATTCAATAAACTCGATTTTCCGACATTGGGTCGCCCAAGGATTACCACTTTTAAACCGGTGCGCAATAGCTCACCCTGATCCGCTGTGGCTAATAGTCGGGATACTTCTGTTAAGATATTGTTAAGTTGAGCTACAATTGCGCCTTGATCAAGGGGCGGTAAATCCTCCTCAAAATCAATTCGAGCCTCAATTTCTGCCAAAATATCCAGGCAAGTAGCTCTGGCTTCCCGAATGGGTGTGGCAAGCTTGCCTTGCAACCCAGCTAGGGCGGCTTGAACGGCTGCTGGCGAGCGAGACCCCACTAAGTCCGCAACACTTTCTGCCTGAGTCAAATCCAAACGCCCATTCAAAAATGCCCGCAGGGTAAATTCTCCTGGCTGTGCTAATCTCGCTCCTTGTTCTAGGCACAATTGCAACACTTTTTGTACAGGCATGATCCCACCGTGGCAATGGAATTCTACCACATCTTCACGAGTGTAGGAACGGGGAGCTTGCATAATCAGCAGCAATGCCTCATCCACTAGCTGTTGGGTTTTGGGATGGCGCACATAGCCGTAGAGAATCCGGTGACTCTCCCAAGCCTGACGCCCCGGTGCCTGGAAAACAGTACGGGCAATTGCGATCGCATCCCTTCCTGACAGTCGCACTATACCGATACTCCCTTGTTGGGGGACAACTGCTGTTGCGATCGCAGCAATCGTTTCACTCTCGAACATCTCAGATCAAATTCCCTTGACTAATTATCATATCCCTTTTGGTGGTAGAGGAGTCGGGAGTTGGGAGTCGGGAGTCGGGAAAAAATGCTCTGTACCTGATTAGGCTAGAAACCCCTGTTGACGATTACCCATCACCTATTAGCATAACCGAAAAATCCAGGCACTATTTGGCAAGTGATTAACCAGAGCGGTCAGCGGTCAGTGGTCAGTGATCAGCCGTCAGCCGTCAGCCGTGAGCTAAAAGCTCACGCTGTCTTGATGCAGTCGCTCATGGGGGAAACCCCCAAGACCGCGCTGCATCGCTACTTGAGGTGCCGTCAGCTTAATTTTATTCAAAAGCTGTTCGGTGTAGCTTGGCCACAGGCCTTTGGCTGATTGCTGATTGCTGATTGCTGATTGCTGATTGCTGATTGCTGATTGCTGATTGCTGATTCCTGATTGCTGATTGCTTATAGCTCATTGCTGATTCCTGACATTGGCATTAATTATAACACTAATAGATCAGTTTTTAAAACGATAATATTTGGTAATTTGATAATAATCAATCCAGATTTGACATTATTTATTTCACGGTTAAACTAGAAGGATGATTTTACCACTAACTATATTTTTGTTTGTATTTTTTTTATAAAGATACCAGGGTAAATGTGAAGTATTTAATGAATATCAATGCCAATTTATCAAGATAATAAAATTTTTATTTATATAAAAAAAGATTCGATTAAGTTTATTAATTATCCAGCAATTTTAATTTAAACTTAAAACCGATTAATATAACCGAATCATAAAGATTTTACCAATAAGCCAGATGAAATTAGCTGTGAGCAGAATTAGTCAATCTCTGAGCGTTCTCTATGTGTGGGCAGGACTTCTTTGGGTTATACCGACAATAGCACAGCCGATTCAAAGCGATGGCACTACTGACACGGAAGTTATCCAAGATGGTAATCGCTTTGACATTGAGGGAGGTACTCGATCAGGTGATGGCTCTAATCTATTTCACAGCTTTCAGGAGTTTGGTTTAGACCAAGACCAAATTGTTAATTTTTTGTCTCAACCCGGTATAAAAAACATTCTCAATCGGGTTACAGGTGGGAACGCTTCAGTGATTAACGGTCTCATGCAAGTCACAGGGAGCAACGCCAACCTGTTTTTAATGAACCCAGCGGGGATAATTTTTGGTGCCGATGCCCAGCTGAACATCCCAGGAGCATTCACGGCTACCACAGCTACAGGTATTGGCTTTGGTGATAATAATTGGTTTAGTGCCTTGGGTAATAACGACTACTTTTCTTTAATTGGAACACCTAGTGTGTTTAGGTTCGAGACATTAGGTACACCAGGAGCCATTATCAATCAGGGCCAGCTAGAGGTGACACCAGGAAATAACCTAACCTTACTCGCTGGCACTGTGATCAGTACTGGAGAACTGGCAGCACAAGACGGAAAAATTACCGTAGCTGCGGTACCAGGGGAAAGTTTAGTGAAAATTACCCAAGAGGGGCACTTGCTGAATTTGGAAATTCACCCCTTACTCACTGACCAACAATCCTTGACACCTGTGCAATTGCCTGAACTTTTAACTGGCACTGATGTAGCTCATGCCACAGAATTCAAGGATAATGGCGATGGTACTGTGACCTTGAAAGATTCTGGCATCACTTTGGAGTCTGGAGATGTAGCGGCGAAGGAAGTAACCGCAGAGACTGCAACCCTATCCGCCAAGAATAACCTGACTCTAGTAGAAAGCCAGCTGTCTACCACAGGAGACTTAAACCTACTGGCTCAGAATAAAGTGATGGTAAGGGATACTCCTGAGAATCCCTTCAATGCTATAGCGGGAGGAGACCTCTACATTCAGGGGGATTTAGGCATTGATATTCTGGCACTGAATCATCCCAAGACACCCTTTCAGAGTGGCGGTAATCTCAGTTTAGTTAGTGATGGGATTATTTCCGGAGATGCTCACTTTGGCAGTGGTGGTAGTTTCTTGATTCTGAATTTATCCGGTCAACCAGGTAATTTTCTGAGCTTCTATGACCCGATTATTATCTCTAGAGGCGATGTCATCTTTGGGGATTATACAGGAGCTTCTCTGAAAGTAGAATCTACCGGAAGTATTCAGGGGGGAAATATAAAGATTACCCAGCCAGATACCACTGGCTCGATTCCCACTTCAGATCCAGATTTTGAGAATTTGACCCAACGCCGCTCTCTGATTTTGCGAGCAGGTTTGAGTGAGGATCAATTGAGTAATACAGTTAATTTTGATCCTAATCAATCAGTCACGGTAGAGGGCACAGAATTCTCTAATCTCGAACAGAATTCATCGGAAGGGAGTATCACTATTGGTAATATCGACACGAGTTCTGATCAGGGTGATGCTGGACCTGTAATCTTATCAGCTCAAGACGACATTCTATTCCGTGATAATGATGGTTTGATTGTTACTACGATCAGGACAACAGAAATAGGGGGTAGTAATTCTGGTGATGTAACCTTGGAAACTAGACAGGGAAGTATTCAGGTAAATGGTGAGACTCTTACAATTATTACTGAGGCATCAAACGGTGGAGATTCTGGTAACATAACCTTTAAGGTTCCAGATTCAAACAATGTTAACTTTGATGATATTGAGATCAATACACAGGCTCAGAGGGGTGGAAATGGTGGTGATATCATAGTCTTCGCTCCTGATATTACTAGCGAAGCTGATGCAGAACCAATACGAGAACAAATAGCATCTAGCTCACGGTTAGATGCTCTCAGAGGTACACCAGGAGAGATTAGTATTAATCCGGAAAATCTACCGGATGGTGGCACCGATACCGGTACCGGAACCGATGGTGGCAGCGGTACAGGTACAGGTACCGATGGTGGCACCGATACCGGTACCGGAACCGATGGTGGCAGCGGTACTGGTACCGGAACCGATGGTGGCACCGATACCGGTACCGGAACCGATGGTGACACCGATACTGGTACAGGTACCGATGGTGGCACTGGTAGCGGTACAGTAACCGATGGTGGCACCGATACTGGTACAGTAACCGATGGTGGCACCGATACTGGTACAGTAACCGATGGTGACACCGATACTGGTACAGTAACCGATGGTGACACTGGTAGCGGTACAGTAACCGATGGTGGCACTGGTAGCGGTACAGTAACCGATGGTGACACTGGTAGCGGTACAGTAACCGATGGTGGCACCGATACCGGTACAGTAACCGATGGTGGCACTGGTAGCGGTACAGTAACCGATGGTGGCACCGGTACCGGTACAGGTACCGATGGTGGCACCGGCACAGGTACAGGTACCGATGGTGGCACTGGTAGCGGTACA
>NZ_JAAHIG010000142.1:0-20150 GCF_010692305.1 Moorena sp. SIO4G3
TTGTTCTAACGTCTCTCTATGTGGTCCACAGCGCGACGGGCACACCTGTGCGCCAACTCACGTTGACTGGAGTTCCGCGTTGGGCCTTCCCGGTATAAGCCAGATCAAATACGTTTGAGTGTACAAACAGCGGATGCATATCTAACTCCTCTCCCCCCACACTTTCTGCTTAACCCTAATCTAAGAAAACTACCCCTATTACCATCATCCTACTGGGCAAATTGCTAAGATTTGCGCGATCATACAATCAGGTGCGACCCAAGGGCGGGAGCAATCCCTCGCGCCCTAGGAGGCGCGCACCTTAGTTTCGGTGTGAGTAGTCAACTATCGTTCCCAATGCCCAAACTGACTTGGAGCTTGCCCCATGTAACTCCAGCTGCGATCGCTGCAGCGTTTCTACTAACTCCCCATGGTCTAGCCAATGAATCTCAACCAAAGTCAACAACCGCCCAGGAATTATCCGTAGCAGTAGAGTTACTTCCCCCCATCTCTGTGGGAGTGATGGAGCAGGTGACACCTGTTTCCCAGTTGTTCCCAGGATCACCAATAACGGAATTACCAACAAGTACACAAGAGTTTGAGAATGAACTAACTCCCAATATCGAACCCAATATCGAACAGACAGATGATCCGATGGCTCAGGTCACATCAGTATCCCAGTTATCGGATGTCCAGCCTACAGATTGGGCATTCCAAGCCTTACAATCCATCGTAGAGCGCTACGGTTGTATGGCAGGATATCCTGATGGTAGCTATCGTGGCAATCGTGCCCTCAACCGTTATGAATTTGCTGCTGCTCTCAATGCCTGTTTCGATCAGCTCAGTAAGCTGATTGTTGGTCCCGATTTGTCATCTTCCTACTTTAAAGAAGATCTAGAAGCAATCAAGCGTTTGCAAGGAGAGTTTACCCTGGAACTAGCTCGACTCCGTGGTAACCTGGATGCTGTAACCGCTCGTACTGCTGAAGTGGAAATTACTGAGTTTTCCACCACTACTAAGCTCAATGGCGAAGTAGACTTTATCCTAATTGACTACTTCACTGATAACAAAGCTGCCCCTTGTTGCAGTAGCCCTACTCAAGACGATAGTCTTACCACTACATTCACAGGTCTTGCCCTATTATCCTTTGATACCAGTTTCACCGGTAAAGACCTGTTACGCACTAGAATCGATACCACCGATGTGCCTGAATTTAATAATCCCCTTGATGGCACAGACATGACTCTCTATGACTTTGAGACAAATACTGACAACGAGTTTGTCATAACCGAACTATATTATCGATTCCCGATTAGCGATCGCATTCAAGCTCATATTGCAGCAGCCGGTCTGTCAGCCGATGAGATTACAGACCCGCTCAATCCGGTCTCAGCCCTCTCCCGTTTTGGAGTACATAACCCCCTTTATCGCCTAGCTGAAGGTGGTGGCGCTGCTATTCGTTATCAATTTAATGACTCAATTAGAATCAGTGTAGCTTATTTAGGTAGTGCCGCTAGTATCTCTAATCCCACCGAAGGTAATGGACTATTTAATGGTCAATTTGGTGCTTTCACTCAGCTAACCTTGACACCAAATCAGCGCTTAGGGATTGGATTGAATTATGTCCATTACTATTCTCCTGAACCAAACTCAGGGATTGATGTCACTGGCAGTACTGGCAGTCAATTTTCCCAAGCACCCTTTGGTGATCAAACCGCTACCTCCGCTAATGGGTTTGGCTTACAAGGGAGATATCGACTTAGTCCTGGTTTTGCCCTTGGGGGTTGGCTCAGTTATATCAATGCCAACGCTGAATCCTCTCCTCGCCAAAGTGGTTTGGATGGCTCAAAGGGGGCTAAAGCTGATATCTGGACTTGGGCGATAACTATGGCATTTCCCGATTTAGGCAAAGAAGGCAATGAATTAGGTTTCGTGTTTGGAATGCCCCCTAGACTAGCTGAAAATGATATTAACAGTCGTCAAGATTCGGATGTATCTTATCACTTAGAGACCTTTTATCGCTACCAAATTAATGACAATATATCCATCACTCCCGGTCTATTTGTAATTATATCTCCAGAACACAACAGTAACAACAATAGTATTGTAGTACCAATGCTAAAAACTAAATTTCTTTTTTGATTTGTTGGTTGATTAGTTTCTTAACTTCTTAAGTTGTTGTGCATTTAGACTGTATATTATTGAAATTAATTAAAAAAGTGGTGCGTTACGGGGTGGGCTATTTCAACCAGGCGCTCAGAGGCCGAAAATCACGGTTAGCCCACCCCTAACGCACCCTACGCGATAGAATCCTATTCCCTACTCCCGATTCCCTACTCCCGATTCCCGATTCCCGATTCCCGATTCCCGATTCCCTTTGTTATAGGCTGCCACAACTGTGGTAACCATGGCGCAACCAGAACCGGAAAAACGTCTTCTTGGGACTCAGGTAAAGGCTGACCGTTCATCAGGGCACCCAGTATCTTCTCAGGGGGGGCACTAAATTCTACAATTGAAATTGGCAGTTGACTTTGAATCAGTTCAGATAGAGGTTTACCTGCTATATCTGACATCTGCTTGGAAGATAACGGAGCAGCTTGTGCAGCCATTAACAGTGCTCTTTCAAACTTGGCCACTGCTTCGAGATCGGGAATCTTCAGGGAAACACAGATCACAAATTCAAGGAATCCTAACGCTTCTGGCACCAAGAACAGGGAAGGACAGGGGGTGCATTCTAAATAAGTGTTAACAAGCTCTATACCCTGGTCAGGCTTAAGTAGCGCTAGGGTCATCCGTGCCATTGATTTCACACGCATCTCACGCCACCATCGCTGAATCTGGCAGGTAACATCAAAACCAGGGGCTAGCCACTGTTGACGATTTTCTCCAAATATCTTGCAGTATCTACAAAAATATGTTATCCTTTGATTAGGAATCTAGTGTCATTGAAAACATTCTGTAACTTGAATTGAAGCCGAAAACCAAAGCTTTAATGATAGTGGTTGCGTTTTCTATTAAACACAGATAATAGCGCCAAGAGCGGAACAATTCCTATCTTGGCCTTGGGAGATACCCCCTGGCTGCGAGAGCAGCTTGCATTAGTGGGCTAAAATCTGCAAAGTAGATTTTGGTAGCTAAAAAGTATCGGAATCTATCAATTGCTCAAGCCAAGTTCGTTCCTCAGGGGTCAACTTGAGGCTGTCTAGCCACCCTAGGGACTCTGAGGATAAACATTTTGCAGATGCTCGCGCTGCAATTAGCTTCCCGAGTGCTGTTTGGAGATCACTTAATGGCATAGGTCTAATAGCAAAGGGAATAGGGAATAGCGATGCAGGGCCGCCAAAGGGGGTTCCCCCCAAGACCGCGCTGCATCAAGACAGTGCCTCAAAAAACTGTTTTTCAAAAAGTCCTTACTGTTACCAATAGACTGTTACCAATAGAAAGAGACTTTTTATCCGGTGTTGAAGTTGGAGCAAAACCTTTCACCATAATGCCATGCCAAGTTCGGAAATTATCGGGATTTGGATTCCTTTAGATTAGACCATACTTTGAGGAAAATTTAAGATGCGTTTACCCTGAGGGTTTGCTTAGCATATTTTTGCTTATTTTTCAATCTGATTTAGATGGGTTTGCCCTGGTCTTTGATCGTCTTTTTACTCAGTATACAACAGTTTGCAGACACGCCCTAGTTTAGTCATATGATTGGTCGGCAAGAGCCGAAAATTTTTCTTATTGTTTAAAATTATTCACTTTTAACCTCAAAATCTGGTCATAAAATAAATTTGTGAGAAATGCAGGTAATGCTTCCTAAACTGACACTAGATGCAAATATGTTCCCTTCTCCAGCTTCTCAACTGCTAATGCTTTTATTGCTGGAGATGCTAATCGAAATGTCCTGACTTCAGAAGTCTCTCTAGCTAGTTCTGATTGATTTATACTCTTCACTAAACCACTGGAAATCTGTTTCAAGGAATCTACAAGCAACTCACCACATAGACTATTAATTTCTACCAAAAGATCTGGAAAATATTTTTCTCTCTCTAGAAATATTTTTTGACGCTTGATGATTGGGCCAGTATCTACACCTGTATCTATAAAATGAACTGTACACCCCAAAGGTAAATCATAGATAATTGACCAAATATATGGATTATTACCTTTAACATCTGGTAAATATCCAGGATGAACATTAATAATTCCATCTTTGGGTATATTAAGAATACCTTGCTTTAGAATTCTGGTATCTCCTAGGACAATAAGATCCGGATTAATGTCCTGAAGGAGTTTTATGCATTCTTGATGATTGTGATCAGCAACCTTAAAACAGGGAACACTAAGTTCAGAAAGTATTTGCTTCAAAGATAAAGGTAAAGGAACACCCAAGGAGCTCTGTTTTAAATCAGTAGTTAATTTTTCTCTCCCTATGGTAGCTGTAGATGATACTTCTTCAATCACTGCTAATGGGACATAGCCTTCCTTGATAATGCAATCCAACATGTAATTGCCTCTAGGGTGTTCCTGGAGATTTAGGTAAACAAAGTTTAGCACCATAACACTACATTCACTTTAAGAGTTTTTCAAATTCCTTGTTCGCAGGTCTAATTTGATAGGTTATTATTTCAGCATTGAATCTCCTCAGCCTCCAGTGGATAAGATCCACTTGTGTCGTGAACTTCCTTTCCATGAAGAGGGGGATTAAAAACACATAGTATCTGCATTTCTACCTTTGATCGCAAAATATGCTTGTCATGTTTGTTTAAAGCATAAAGAGTACCAGGATAGATAGGATAGATTTTGTTATCATCTAAGGTTTCTATTTCTCCCTCTCCACTTATACAATAAACAGCCTCTAAGTGATTTTTATACCAAATTAGGGTCTCTGTATTTGCATAGATAGTAGTGATATGAAGAGAAAAACCCATGCCATCAGATCTTAAAAGCAACCGAATACTTTCCCACGTTTTACTCTGAACTCTACGTTCACTTTTTACTGCCTCTTCTAGGTTTCTCACAATCATGTTAAGCCTTCTTAAATAGTAAGTTAATATGCCAAAGCAGACTCAATAATATTTAAGCCTTGTCTTAGCTGGGATTCGGAAATAGTTAAAGCTGGCAAGAGTTTCAGCACTTGATCATTTCTGCCACAAGTTTCTAAGATTAGCCGATTTTTGAAGCAAGCTTGACGCAATTTCATGGCTAACTTTGGATCAGATTTTGACTCCAAGCCAAATACTAAGCCTCGACCTCTAATTTCCAACTCTGCTTCTGGATAACTCTTTACAAGCCTGAGAAGCTCTTTCCTTACCAAAACTGATTTCTGCTGAATTTCATGAGAGAACTCATCAGTTTTCCAGTAAATATTTAATGCTTGTGTTCCAGCAAAAAATGCTAGATTATGCCCTCTAAAAGTACCATTATGTTGACCTGGATTCCACTGATCGAGTTCAGGTTTAATCAGAACCAAGGCCATAGGTAAGCCATAGGCTCCAACAGCTTTTGAAAGCAGAACAATATCAGGTACTATTTTGGCTTTTTCAAAGCTAAAAAACTCTCCTGTACGACCACATCCCATCTGAATGTCATCAATAATTAGAATAATCCCAAATTCTTCGCAGATAGCTTGGAGCCCTTGTAGCCATTCTGAGCTTGCCACATTAACCCCTCCCTCGCCTTGGATAGTCTCAACAATCATAGCTGCAGGTATGTCCATCTTACTGGAGTTGTCTTCCAGAAATTTTCGAATTAACTTAAGTGAAGTTGAAGCTTCATCCGTGCAATTACAATAAGGCATAAAAGCTGTATTAGCAGTTAATACAGAAGGGATGTTGTTCCTATAATAAGGATTACTCGTGACAGATAGCGAAGCGAGAGTCATTCCATGAAATGCATTGGTGAAGGAAATTATACTCTTACGCTGTTTGACAATCCGAGCTAACTTTAAGCTGGCCTCAACAGCATTTGTGCCAGTAGGTCCGCAAAACTGAAGTTTATAGTTAAGACCTCTAGGCTTCAGGATCAATCTATCAAATGCCTCTATAAAATCTCGTTTTGTTACTGAGGCCATATCAAGCCCATGTACCAAACCATCTGATTCCAAGTACTGAATTAAGCTCTTCTTGATTTGAGGATTATTATGTCCATAGTTTAGAGTGCCTGCACCCGATAAAAAATCAAGGTACTTATGATTACTCTCGTCAAGAAGTATAGAACCATAGGCCTTCTTGACAACAAGTGGGAAAGTACGGATATAACTCCTAACATTTGACTCTAGTAAATCAAATATTTCCAGTGTTTTAGGCATAGTAAAAAATCAATTCTTCACGCTAAATGTCACTCACTTTTATCTATGTGCTGATTATTCTGGGCCGAAAACGCTAGTTTTTGCGAGCCGAGGGGTTTATTTTTGCAAGCCGCTACATCTAGATCTGACACTTAAGATTAGTTGGTTCTTGAATAATTACTGTCTTTTTTAATAAGGGGATGATTCTCATGAAGACAGCATTGAAATATCTCATATTGAAGAGGATAATCGAAATATTTCAGTATGGACGCTATAACAGCAAGATTACTGGAGAATACAGGCTTATGCAAAACCCGTTTCAGCATATTCAACTGATCAATGATTTCTAGATTGCTGCAACTGATGAAAATGCCATCCGAATCTGTTGTATTGTAATCCATGACAAAACGAGCTATATTTTCACTCGTCAGATTCCCGGATACATTGTCATCGGTAATCCCCAGAGAATAGTTTCCACAAATACCTATATCAAAAGATTGGATATAGTCCCTCAATTTTTCACAAATCGATGGAGGGTATGGAGCATAGGTAGCCACCTTTGTCATATTTGTCTCTTTCAACAATTCTATGACTGCAGATGCCATCGAAATGACTGGCACTCCAGTAACCAATTCAATTTTTTCTTTCATTTTCTCATCAAATGCTTTGCCCTTAATAAAGGTTCCGCTGGTACAGGCATAGACAACAAGATCCGGTTTCATATCGGCGATAAGCCTAGCACAGTCAAGAGCAGATTCGCTCATTTTTTCAAGCCCTTCTTCCGTTACGGAATCTAAAGGCATTCGCGTGAAATGCAGGCTGATGGAATCGGGCAAATATTTATAAAATTCCTTTTCTATTGTAACGTCTGTAGAAGGCAATGTAACGCCAACTCTCCGCATTTTAGAAGGTATTGGTTCAATATATTTACTGGGATCGACGCTGGTTACATTAGATTTGTTTGACATCATTTAAGACAAAATTAACTCTCAAATAAACTATGAGTCAAGATTTCAACGCCATTACGGTAACAAATGACATGAAATCATTCACGTTCGATTGAGACAAAAATCCTTTCAATCTTGTCATATATTGCTCGAGCTCTACTTTAGGTAAAGTATCATGAATCATCTTCGGCATAGAGCCATCATCCAATGGTTGAACCCGTTCTTGAATAATATTTGGATTCTCAAAACCTGCATTTCTTAATTTCTGCAAAGTATCGATTGGTTCAATAGCATTATTATTTACGAGAGTCACATAAATTCTCATAATTCTGCTTCCTAACGATCCGTCATTAGAGGGCTTAATACCTCTGTCTATTGCTTCCTGAATGCAACGGAATAATTTCTGAGGTAATGGCCTTTTTTCTTTACTTGCAACTTCAGAAAAAATAAAAGCTCCTCCTGGTTTTAGGATACGAAATACTTCAGGAAATACTCGTTCCTGGTCCACGAGACATATACAGCAATTACTAATCACATAATCAAAGTAATTATCTTCAAATGGATATTTTCCTTCACTTACATCTAGGTTTAAAAATTCAGCTACGCCCTCTTTCAGTTGTTTGCAGTCTGCTGCACATGACTGAGCTCGATCAATCATCTCAGGAAGAAAATCGAGACCGATCACTTTGCCAAAAGGCATTACCTCCAATCCTGCAAGAATAACGTCCGTGCCGACACCACACCCCAAATCCAACAATTTCTTACCAGGTTTCAAGTTACAGAACTCAAGAGGATTGCCACATGAGATACCGATGATTGCAGTCGGTGGTAACATTTCCAGTTGTTTTTCTGTATAACCGATTTGCAACATACTGCTTCTCTTGTTCTGAAGGGAGTCACTTTTGGCTAAATCTCGGTATTCTGATTTAATATATTCTGACAATTTCAGGTTTCCTATTTGACAGTGTGTACGAAACGATGATCATGATTGCCTCTACCCAGGTGTATCATCCAATCAGGGCAAACGATCTAATCGCTATTGTGACTAAAGAGCAAGTTAGCGATCGCATGGTGAATTATAGCATAATCTTGGTCATTTGTCAAGAAAAATTCGATGCGTTTGCCCTGCCTAATGTCACGTTATATAGCGTTGATAATACTAATTAGGTAAACAGGATTTTTTCCCTGTTCCGGTGATCCGCTGTTCCCTAAAATCCAGAACTTTGTATCTCAGCTAATTGAGCACTCAGCATGATCAGACTCAGGCTGTGTACTATATATAGAGGAAGATTCAAAAACAGGCTGCGTGGAAATTACATTTTTAGGAACTAGCTCCGGAGTCCCAACGCGATCGCGCAATGTGTCCAGTGTAGCGCTGCGCTTACCTCAGCGTGCAGAAGTCTGGCTGTTTGACTGTGGCGAAGGTACTCAGCATCAACTTTTGCGGAGTGACCTGAAAACCAGCCAGATCCGACGAATGTTCATTACCCACCTCCACGGCGACCATATTTTTGGACTCCCAGGTCTGTTGGCAAGCTGTGGCTTAGCGGGAAACATCGACAGGGTTGATATTTATGGACCACCGGGTTTAGATAGTTATCTCCAAGCTTGCCTAAAATACTCTCGCACCCATTTGGCATTCCCCTTCAAGGTTCACACGATAAAACCTGGTTTACTCTACGAAGACCAGGAATTTACCGTTAGCTGTCTACCCCTGGAGCATCGTGTACCAGCCTTTGGCTATCGAGTGTGTGAAAAAGACCGACCGGGCAGGTTTAATGTAGAAAAAGCGATCGCATTAGGAATTCCCTCTGGTCCGCTTTACGGTAAACTCAAACGGGGAGAAACGATTACCCTACCTAATGGCCGTGAGATTAAGGGCATTGAATTGTGTGGAGCACCCGAAACTGGTCGTAAAGTGGTTTATTGTACCGATACTATCTTCTGTGAGCAGGCCATTGAACTGGCAAAAGATGGGGATGTGTTGATTCACGAAGCTACTTTTGCCCATCAAGACGCTCAGATGGCTATTGAGCGCTTACATTCTACGTCTACCATGGCAGCTCAAGTTGCCCTTGGTGCAGGAGTAAAACAGCTAATTATGACCCATTTCAGTCCTCGTTATGCTCCAGGAAACCCCCTGAGGTTAGATGATTTGCTTCAAGAAGCACGGGCAATTTTCCCAAATACCATCTTAGCCCATGATTTCTTCACCTATGAAGTGCCTAGACGACGTTCAGAAGAAAAAGAAGTGGTTTGTTGAACAAAAATGCTCCTTAACCCCCACCTCGTTCAGGTGGGGGTTAAGGAGCATACAGCTGTTAGTTGCTAAAGGCTGGAACACCAATCATTCGTTCGCGAAGCGGAGGCCGTAGGCCACGCTACGCGAACGGCTTTTCCGAATTGCCGTCTTATCTTTTGTAGGCTAAAATATTAACTATAAACCAGTTTGTTAGACCAGTGAAAACGCCGACTAAAGTCATACGAACCGACAAGTGGCAACTTAATCCAACCCCAGATAATAAAATGCTTTTAGGGGAGACGGTTAAGGTGTATCGCCGTGCTTGTCGGTATTTGGTTGGCATAATTTATACTCACTGGTCTGAATTGGGAGAGTTGACAGCAGATCAACTAACTCCAGCTGTCGAAAAGTTAATGCATCAGACAGCTAAACGTCCCAACGTAAAATATCCTCAGTTCAACAAAACTTTCTACAAATTCCCCAGTTATCTACGACGTGCTGCGATTGCTTTTTCCGCTGGCCAAGTCAGTAGTTTTGTTACTCGTTACCGGGAGTGGCAATCGGGAAACAGAAAAAGAAAGGACGCGCTTGCTCCAAGGCTAAATGCAGACACTGGTTGTTATCCCTCTCTATACAAGGGGCAATGCTATAAACTACATGGCTATGACCAGGTCGAAATCAAGGTTTTCAATGGCTCTGATTGGCTTTGGACTACCATTCAAATCACTGGATTAAGAGAGCGTCACCTGGTGGCAAATAACAAAATGATGTCCCCTTCATTAGTTTTCAATGAAAGGGTTTGCCATTTATCTGTTCCATTCACCTGTAAGCCAGAAAAAAGAAAACCAGAAGCTAACGTTACTGCGGTAGATCTGGGGATAAATACTACTGCAACAATAGCGGTTGTCACTCATAGCGGCACTGTAATCCACCGCGAATTTCTTCATCCGGGGAGAGACATAGACCGTAGGGACAAACGACTGAAATCCGTATCTATGCGGGCATCATTGACCATGGGTAAGGGTGGAAAACTTCATAAAGGATTTTGCTCTAAGACCTATCAAAAATGCCGAAGGATTAACCATCAAATCGGCCATATTGTTTCTAAGCGAATTGTGGACATTGCTAAGGAGTTCAACTCTGTTCGCGTAGCGTGGCCTACGGCCTTAGCTATTGTATTTGAGAATCTTAAGGGTTGGAAGCCAAAAGGTGGCAAGAAACGGTCTAAACTCCGGCAAAAATTTCACGGATGGCTCAAGTCTAAAATTCGCGATTTTACAGAAATGAAATGGGCGGAACTGGGAGGTAAACTAATAGAAGTTGTGGCAGCTTACACTTCAAAACTTGCCTATGATGGTTCCGGTACGGTTAAGAGAAATTCAAAAAAATACTCCCTAGCAACCTTCCCCTCAGGTAAGTACTTCAATGCAGATCTTAATGGTGCTTACAACATCGGTGCTAGAGGCGTGTTTAAACTCACTCGCAGAAATGACGGTGAGGGTCGTTCCAGCAAAAGCACTGGACGACCGCCTAGAGGCTGGGCTTGTCTATGTGACTTGTGGGTTAGGGGTAATCCTAAGTTAGCATAAGACACCACCACTTCGTTCAGGTGGTGGAAGCTTCATTCTTGACTGTTGAGTGTTACCCTTCTAACCTTCTAACCTTGGCCAAAAGGCCACGCTACGGGAACAACCTCCTAACCTTCTTACCTTCAATTACATTCCTCAACCTGAGAAACACGCCGGATATTTAACACATCGCTCATGTGTTGGATTTTGGCAAAGCTGCGGTTGAGTTGTTGGTGATTGAGAATATCAATACACAGATCAATTAGAGCTGGTCTGCCATACTGAGTTTTGACTTGAGCTTTACGGACATTAATGTTTTGGTCACTTAAGCGAGATAGAATGTCTTTGAAGACACCAACCCGGTCAATGACTTCAATTTGCACATTTACTGGGTAGGTTTGGGGACGCCCATCATCGATATCAGTGGGATTCCAGCTGACCGGTACCAGTCTTTCTCCTAAAACATTTTCCACATTCACACATCCTTGCCGATGAATGGAAATCCCCTTAGTGCGAGTGACTACCCCAATAATGGATTCTCCCGGTAAGGGGTTACAACATGCAGCCAGGCGATACAGTAGTCCTTCTACACCAGCAATAGGATGTTTCTTACTAGGAAGTTGGGATTGCAGATGAATGGAGGTAGAGCTAGAATACTCTTGGATCACTTCACTTTCTTCTGGCTCATTGTCTAAACCAGCGTGTAGTTCTTCCCGTAGTCGTTTCACTACAAAGTTGAGCGTCACTGCACCGTGACCCAGACCAGCCAGTAAATCCTCTACTTTGTGGTAGTTACAGCGCTCCGCCACAATTTGCATTGGTGCTGATTTGAGCAAGGCTTCAAATCCTTTTTTCCCAAGTTCCTTCTCTAAGAGTTCCCGACCCCGAGCCACATTTTCTTCCCGATGCGATCGCTTAAACCATTGCCGAATACGATTTCTGGCACTGGCTGTTACCACAAAGTTGAGCCAATCTAGACTAGGGTGAGCGTTTTTGGTGGTGAGAATTTCTACAATATCCCCATTCTTTAGAGGACAATCGAGTACCCGCCACTCACCATTAACTCGTACACCAGCACAATGGTTTCCCACCTCGGTATGAATCCGATAGGCGAAGTCTACGGCGGTTGCTCCCCGACTCAAAGCGACTACGTCACCATCTGGTGTAAATACATAGACATCTTCATCAAATAAGTTATCTTTGATGTTTTCCATGTATTCCTGAGCATCTTTCAGGTCTTTCTGCCATTCCAATAACTGCCGCAGCCAAGTCAGCTTTTCATCATCAGCCGTGAATTTGGTAGTATTAGAGCCACCGGTTTCCTTATACTTCCAGTGAGCAGCAATACCCCATTCCGCCACATGGTGCATTTCCAGGGTGCGAATTTGGACTTCGATCGGGCGACCATTAAACCCAATCACTCCGGTATGGAGGGATTGATAGCGATTGGGTTTGGGTAAACCAATATAATCTTTAAACCGACCTGGAATTGGTCTGAACAGATCATGAACAACGGCTAAGGCTCGGTAGCATTCCTCTTTGGTTTCCACCATCACCCGCATGGCAGCAATATCATAGATTTCATGAAACCCCTTGTTCTGGCGCTGCATTTTCTGATATATTCCATACAGGTGCTTGGGGCGACTACTAATATCAACGCAATGAACACCGGTTTTATGAATCCGCTCTCGCAAAAGTTCTGAGACTTCCTTCAGGCGCTGTTCCCGGTCTGAGCGTCTTTCTGATACCAATGACTGAATTTCCCGATAAGCATTTGTTTCGAGATACTTAAAGGCTAAATCTTCTAGTTCCCATTTAAAGCGACCAATTCCTAACCGATTGGCTAGGGGGGCAAAGATATCTCGGGTTTCTTGGGCAATCTGAACCTGTTTTTCTGGCTTCAAGTATTCCAAGGTTCGCATATTATGTAATCGATCTGCCAGTTTGACAACGATTACCCTGATATCTGCTGCCATGGCGAGGAACATCCGGCGGAAGTTCTCCGCTTGACGCTCAGTTTTACTGGAGAAGTTGAATTTAGATAGTTTGGTTACCCCTTCTACTAAATTTCGTACCTCCACTCCGAACCGGGATTCTATTTCTTCTGGAGTAATTTCCGTATCTTCAACTACATCATGGAGGAATCCAGCCGCTATCATAGTAGAGTTGCCTCCCAAATCCCTTAATAAATCAGCCACTGCAATCGGATGGGCAATGTAAGGCTCTCCTGATTTGCGGTACTGACCTTCATGGAGTTGGTAAGCAAATTTAAATGCCTCAGCGATTAACAAAGTATGATCACCGACTGGTTCCTCTGCCGCTGATGAGGCGGCTCTTAGGGAATCTTGCAGCCAGTCAGGAATCTTAACGTTAAAATTCAAAATAGAGTAGGTGGCGATCGCGTCCATAATTATTTGCCCCTCAGAGAAAAAATAGATACCGGAGTCTAGGAAAACCGAAGTCTAGGAAAATGAGTGCTGACTCAGAAGGGTGGCAAGCCTGTCGATGCAGCCAAACCCTTCTGAGCAAGCAGTCAGTGTCAGTAAAGCTTCCTCTCACCCTCCTTTTTCGTCAAGCCAGAATGCTGTCCGGATGCTCAAGTTCAAAGAGATGGAAGCTTACTCCAATATTTAAGAGGCAGAGCCAAATTGTTGGTTTGGTAACTACCCTGTCTTTAAAAAGAAAAAATTCTTTACATTTATAATTTTACGCTAACTGGGCTCACAATGTTATCTCAATCACATGATCAAGCATTACGGGAATTCCAACAAGCCCTAGAACAAATGTACTGTCAAGTTGACCCTGATGATGTGGCCCGATCAGCACTTCAGGAGCAGTTTCAAGCACTAAAGGGGCTGTTTATCACTCAGATCGCTAGTATTAGTGCCTCAGACATACCTCTGGATTATGTCTCTCGATGGCAGTCCCTAAAAACCGAAATTTACAAACAGATCCGATTATTGGAAAATGACCTGATGCTTCTGCAGGCATCCCGGAGTGCTGAGACAGCCAAATTAAGGCAGAAAGGAGTATGCGATCGCATACAGACCCTGATTCAGTACTGCCAAGGGTGGTTGCAACAATCTCAGGAACAACCATAATACTCCTACCGTAAGCTATCAGCTATAGCGCGTGTCGCGTATCAGCGATTTTGGGCTACAGATGGTGCTATCAGCTATAGCGCGTGTCGCGTATAGCGCGTGTCACGGATCAGCGATTTTGGGCTACAGATGGTGCTACAGATGGTGCTATCAGCCAAAGGCTGACCGCTGATGGCTGACAGCTGACCCCTGACCGCTGAATGCTTAGAAATTTATATAGCGTTTCTAGTACTCATGAGGTACACATTTGTTTTGACCTCTTCCCTCTTCCCTCTTCCCTCTTCCCATATCCGCTGCTCCCTGCTCCCTGCTCCCTGCTCCCTGCTCCCTAAAAACCAGAAATTTGTACCTCACAAGTAGTAGAATGGCTATACAAAAGTTAAACCTGGCATTAAATGTTGATAAACCCGATCGCATACATCGGATAGAGACACTGATAAATAACAGGGAATGCACAGACAAAACAGCTGTATACTCCCTAATTTATACAACCACGAAGTGTCGAATCAGTTAAGTCAATTTTCTGAAAAATAAACTGCTTTTTCGATTAATGGCAACCGCTACTGTTAATGGAGTTTTGTGTTCTGCAAATCAAGCATCTGCAAGCACAAATGGATCTGATATATCTGAGCAATAATATAATCAACAGTATAGCAATTCAGGGAATGATATACCACAAATAACCTATTATAGCGTTTCTAGGACTCATGAGGTACACATTATTTTTTCCCTCTTCCCTCTTCCCTTCCCCTCCTGGGAGGGGTTAGGGGTGGGTTCCTCTTCCCTCTTCCGAAGTCCCTGCTCCCTGCTCCCTGCTCCCTGTTCCCTAAAAACCAGAAATTTGTACCTCACAAGTCGTAGAATTGCTATATCAGTGGTAATAATTTAACGATTTCGTAAATGATGAAAGGTTAATGATAAATCAACAGGATGTAAGCATTCAGCATATGCGCTACACCCATTAGCTGACGGCTGTTCGGGCAGCGTGCCCCTAGCCCATATGCTTACCGAAATTTGAGCCAATAGAAAACGGGTAACTTCAGATTTAGAGATGCTAAAATCTCTGGATTCAAGCCAAATCAAACAGCAATACCTCTGCTTGATCTTGACCCACTAACATCACAGATTCTGCTTGAGAAATAGCAGCACCATCACCAGCTTGTAGCAAGTAATTATCTAACTTGACCTGACCTCGTGCTACTTGTACCCAAATATGACGATCTTGATTAGCATGGGTTACTACTGATGCACCAGCATCCAGATTCGTGGCATAGAGATTAACATCTTGATGAATGCTCACAGAACCATCCCGTCCATCCTCTGAAGCAACTAGTCTTAATTGATTCTGCTTTTCTTCTGGTGCATAAAATTTCTGCTCGTAGCTTGGTCTTAATCCGGTTTGATTCGGTAAAATCCAGATTTGCAGAAAATGGGCGATGTCAGTGCCTGAATAATTATACTCGCTGTGGGCAATACCTTTTCCTGCACTCATCCGTTGCACTTCACCAGGACGAATAACTGTTGTATTACCAAGGGTATCTTTGTGCTCAAGGGCTCCTTCTAGAACATAGGAAATAATTTCCATATCTCTATGGGAGTGAGTTCCAAATCCAGTTCCACCTTCAATCCGGTCTTGATTAATTACCCGCAGTTGGCGAAATCCCATATGAGCGGGATCGTAATAGTTAGCAAAGGAAAAGGTGTGGTAAGAATCGAGCCAACCGTAATGAGCATGTCCTCTTTCAGAGGATTTACGAATTTTGATTATTTTTTGATTGTTTGTGGTTACAGTCATTGGGTTTGCATCCAAATGTTGTGATTAGTTATTGGTAAATTAGTATTCATTGAAATTTCATGGTTATGACAGTTAGGGAGTAGGGAGTAGGGAGTAGGGAGTAGGGAGTAGGGAGTAGGGAGTAGGGAGTAGGGGTAACAAATTTGAATCTACTTGATAAGTATGGAAAACGCTATAATTGGTAATTAGTGATTGGTGATTACAGGATTTTTCATAACTATGAGGTAAAGAGATTATCGCTGTTCCCTGCCCTCTATTTCCTGCTCCCTGCTCCCTGCTCCCTGTTCCCTGTTCCCTGCTCCCTACTCCCTAGCAAATTGAAAACCGCTATACTAGACCTGGAATGATTCTCCAAAGCTCTCGCCATAGTACACTTGTTCGATATCAAACCGTCCACCATAGAGTTTAAAGCGATGCAGCGCGGTCTTGGGGGTTTCCCCCATGAGCGACTGCATCAAGACAGGGTTCACCGGCGTATCCCATGGGGAGTAAACAACACACATCTACTTCCGCAGGAATGTTAAATGCTTCTTTAACCTGAGCAGATACAAATCCTTCCATGGGACAGGTATCAACCCCAAAGCTTTTTGCCACAATCATTAAATGAGCAACGGCTAACATAGTGTGACGATTTGTCCAGGTTTCGGGGGATTGAAAGGAGACATGATACTCAAACATTTGAGGAAGCGATGCAGCGCGGTCTTGGGGAGGCAGCGCGGTCTTGGGGAGGCAGCGCGGTCTTGGGGGTCTCCCCCATGAGCGACTGCCGTGGTCCCCCCCATGAGCGACTGCCGTGGTTTCCCCCATGAGCGACTGCATCAAGACATTGAGCTACGCATAAAATCTGCATAAGCATCATTGACTCCACCAACATCAAAACCCAAGTTGAATCACCGATTCAATGTAATCGGTTTGAGTAACTCGGCGATCGCCACAACAAATTAATACAACTGGAGCTTCTGTTACTTGACGCTGATCAAAGGCACAGGCTCTTAACTTTTCTTTGTTAGCTTGCTCTTGTAGGACTATAAAGCGCCAGGGTTGTAAATTAAAACCAGAAGGCGATCGCACTCCTAAGCGAAAAATTTCTGTTAAGATTTCTTTGGGAATTGGATCACGACGAAATGAACGGGCAGCACGACGCTGTTCTATTGCTTCTTTTAATCCCATTGAAGGTGATAGTTCTGTGGTCATAGTTAGTTCTTTTAAGGTTGATATGTTGAAGGTTGTTCGCGTAGCGTGGCCGAAAGGCCAAGGTTGTTCGCGTAGCGTGGCCGAAAGGCCAAGGTTGAAGATTGACTGGTTGACTGGTTGATAGGTTGATAGGTTGACTGGTTGAAGGTTAATATTAGGTCAAGAGTAATCTTATTAAATAGGTAAGTTACGTAGGGTGCGTTAGGGAAGGTATAGAACTCATTTTATCCCTGATCGTAAGCGTTGGGAAAGCCCTTCCCGTAACGCACCACTTGTTATAAATATCAAGACCAAGCCAAACTTTGATAGATACTTTTGAAGAAATAAGCAATTTTTTGGTAAGCTTATTACTATAGTTATCCTCTAAGTTATAGGTTTATAAATTACCTATTAACTAGGAGATGGTATAGGATATATTACCCTCAATAATTCCATAATTTGGTAACGGAGTTTGTGATATAAACTACTTCAGATTTTTACTCCAAAGAAGCTTCTATTACTAGCTTACGTAGTAATGTTAATTTTGTCTAATATAATTTTTGGAGGGACTTGATACCTCGAAAGGTATGATTGATGCTATCTAACATTGAACTTAATCATCTTAAGACTTTTCTGGTCGTGGCGGAAGAGATGAATTTTGGGCGAGCTGCAGAGCGGCTTCATATTGCTCAACCGCCTTTGAGTCGTCAAATTAAACGCCTTGAGGAAAGCTTAGGGGTACAACTTTTTCATCGTACCAAGCCCCAGATTCAACTAACTGAAGCTGGTAGGGCGTTGGTGTTAGAGGCGCGAAGGATCCTGAAGCAGGTGGATTTGGGTGTTCAAGTTACTCAGCGAGCTAGTCGTGGGGAAATTGGCCAGATTATCTTGGGGTTTGAGGGGTTTTCTTCAGCTGATATTGTCCCGCTATCGATTCAAACTTATAAGCAGCAATACCCTGATGTACACATTGTGGCTAAGGAAATGTCAACTGGGGAACAACTTCAGGCATTGTTGGAGCAACGGATTGATTTGGGTTTTATTGTGCCTCGCAAGGTAGATGAATCACTGATGGTGGAAACGATTCTGCGAGAACCGTTGGTGTTGGCGGTATCTGAAACTCATCCCCTAGCTAGTCAAGATCAGGTGCAACTACAGCAACTCCAGGATGAACCGTTCATTCTGGGATTAAATACTGATCAATGTGGTTTATATTCGGCGGTGATTCGTGTTTGTCACCAGGCTGGCTTTACTCCTGAGGTCAGTCAAGTAACCAATGAAACCCAACTGATGTTGGGATTTGTGGCAGCGGGTATGGGAATTGCTCTATTGCCCAATTCGATCAGACGTTTTCGTCGAGATGGGGTAGTTTATCGCTCAGTACAACCTTCTACGGCAGAAATTGTCTTAGCGATCGCATGGCGTATTACTAATCCTTGTCCTACTCTTGAGCAATTTTTACAAGTTGTTAGAAATACAGCGAATATAATTGATGTGTGAATAATACTTTAGCACAGGGAACAGCGGATCTGGGAACAGGAAACAGCGGATCTGGGAATAGGGAACAGAGAATAAAAGTTCTCACAATTCCTACACGGAACCCTATTTCTTTGACAATAGTAATGACACCAAGGGCGAACAATCTTCAACATTGAACCTTTAGCTATTGTATTCAAATATAATATAGCGTTTTTCATAGCTATTAGGTACACATAATTTTTTGCCTCTTGCCTATTGCCTCTTGCCTATTGCCTCTTGCCTATTGCCTCTTGCCTGCTCCCTGCTCCCTGCTCCCTGCTCCCTGCTCCCTAACACCCAGAACAAAAGTACCTCACCGAATTGAAAACCGCTGTCTTTAACTATTATATTTAACCGAGCAACCGTAAGGCTGAGTGACTGTTGTTTCTACTGGTTTATTAGTAATAACACTATCCACAGCAGCTTGGACATAGTTGGTAGCTGTTTCTACATCCGCTGGATTAGCTGAGGGTTTATTATCAATTGCTCCCATGTATTTCAAGACTCCATCAGTATCAATAACATACATATGGGGTGTGGTGCGAGCCTGATATAGACGACCAATGGTGCCTTCGGAGTCTATAATTACTGCTGTGGGATTAGCGCTACTGCTTTTCATCAATTCATTCGCTTTTTGAGGGGTGACATGACCTTGCTTTCCTGGAGCTGAGGAGATTATTGATAACCACACTACTCCTTTGCTGGTGGCTTCTTTCTGAAGTTTCTGCATGTTACCGCTGTTGTAATGTTTGCGGACAAAGGGACATTGGTGATTCGTCCATTCTAATACTACGACTTTCCCTTTGAAATCACTGAGCTTGTGGGTGGTATGGTTGCTGTCAACTCCAGTGAATTCTGGTGCTTTTTGATCAATCTGTAATGGTGATGATGCTGCAATTGCGGTGGATGCTTGACTTGTAGTTTTGGAATCTTTGCTGAGGGGAGTAGTCTGGCATCCAGTGATAATTAAGGCTAGGGCTACTAATCCAGTGGTGGTGATTTTCTGACCGTTTAATTTGAGAAAATTGTTCATGTTTCTTGATGGCTGATTGTTGAGTGTTGATTATTACTTGTTACTTGTTACTTGTTACTGTCCATTTTTAATTTTCCATTTCTTTAAATTATAGCTAAATTTTATATAGGAATCCGTGTAGGAATTGTGATAATTTTTGATGCCATATTCCCTACGGTGCTCCTTCCCTACTCCCGTCTTGATGCAGTCGCTCATGGGGGAAACCACGGCAGTTGCTCATGGGGGGAACCCCCAAGACCGCACTGCCTCCCCAAGACCGCGCTGCATCGCTACTCCCTACTCCCTACTCCCTACTCCCTACTCCCTTTCCTATAGATTTTTGATGGCACGTTGAACTTGTTCTGGGGATAGAATCTGAGGTAGTATAATAGGCTGGGTAAATTCTGAGTCTGGTGGATACAAGACATAAAGGGGTACGCCACTGCGTCCGAAGGATTCTAGAGCTTTGGTGATGGCTGGGTCACGATTAGTCCAGTCTGCTTTGAGTAGGGCAATTTTTTTAGACTCAAAGGCA
>NZ_JAAHIG010000143.1:0-20105 GCF_010692305.1 Moorena sp. SIO4G3
CCCAACTTAAGAAACCATTTTGAAACTCCTCCGGATTTATTCGGGCAAATACACGACTAAATGTGTCGTGAGAAGGAATACCATTGGGTAACTCTAAAAATTCTTTTAACCATTCATATTTATGAATACTATCGCTACGCCCTGAAAAGTAGTGCCAATGACGGGGTATGGGATACGGTTCCCGATTACATCGAAGATGAATATCCCAAAACCTATGGCGATACCAACAGTAATATCGATGCTGCTTTTGTAATCAACAATTATGTTTATCTGTTCTCCGGCACGGAATACTATCGTCTCGAAGAAAATGATACAATTGAACTAGGCACCGCATCACCAATTGTGGGTAGTTGGGGCAATCTTCCTTCAGAGATTCGTGATTCCGGTCTCTCTGCATCCCTAAACCATGTCGATGGGAACATTGAAACTCTGTACCTGATAAAAGGTAATGCCTACATCAAGTACGAAATGAGTAATGATGAGCAAGCTCAGCCTTACGAAATCAAGGACGTAAACTATGAGTTAATTCGCCTCACTTCCAGCACTGCGGAACAACTCAACCAACTGCTGTTTGCCGATGGTATTGATGAACTGTTGAAACTGTCAACTCAGGAGATTAATGAATCCCCCACCCTCACAAAGGATGGGGAGTCTACGCCTTATAATATCAAGATGAGCCCAGACAAGTTCAGCACGGAGCCAACCAACAGTCATCTTGACTTTAACAGTGCCAACGGCATTTATTATTGGGAAGTGTTCTTCCATGCTCCTTTCCTGATTGCACAAACCCTTAATACGGAACAGCAATTTGAGTATGCCAAGGAGTGGTACGAATATATTTTCGACCCCACCGAAACCTCAGATTACTGGAAGTTCTTGCCCTTCCTGGCTGCTGACCCGGATGCACTAATGGCCAGTTTGTCCTATGATATGGACGAATTTGTAACTTTGTTCAATGAAGGAACTGAAGAAGGAACTGTAAACGTAAATGAAATAGACGGTGTAAGCGCAAGCGAAGTAGAGTCCACTGTATCAAATGCTAGTGATGTAGTGGAAAGTATGGCTACTGTACTAGCACCTTTTCAAGAAGTGTTCTTGGGGCTATTGAACCAAGACTTATATGAAAAAAGTTCTGGTAAAGATTTGGCCGAAATTGAAAGCTGGCAAGAATTCTCAGAATTGAATACGGTAATATCAAACCTTAGTTCATATCTGAGTAATGGTAATATTACTGCATCTACAAGTGATAGTGAATTACTCAATACTTGGGTAAGCGAAATGCAGGAAGTGATGGAAATCCTCAAAAAGCTCGACTTCCGCATCGACTTAATGAGCAACTACAACGCTCAGCTTACTGTGTACCTCGAAGACCCCTTCGACCCCCATGCCATTGCTGACCTGCGTCCCCTTGCTTATCGCAAAGCCATTGTCATGCGCTATATCGATAACTTGCTTGACTGGGGGGACATGCTGTTCCGTCAGTACACCCGCGAAAGCATTAACGAAGCGCGTATGCTTTACATCCTTGCCTACGACCTCCTAGGTGAAAAACCGGAGAATATGGGTCGTGTGGTGTTGGAACCCACCCAAAGCTATAACAGTTTATACACAGACGAAGATGGTAATCAGGTAGAACCGTCGGAGGCCTACGATTTTCTAATTGACCTGGAAAACAGCACCACTGACGGCATGGTAAATGAACAAAGTCTGAGTTTTGCGGCCACTCAGTTCGATACCGTCACCAATCCCTATTTCTTTATTAAAGAAAATGAACTGTTTACAGAATACTGGACGCGGGTGGAAGACCGACTTGGTAAAATCCGTGCCAGCCTGAATATTGATGGTGTAGCTCAACCATTACCGTTGTTCCAGCCCCCAATCGATCCCATGGCTCTAGTAAATGCGGCTGCCAGTGGGGGTGGTATAACTGCTGCCACAATGGCCGCTGCTGGTGCAGCAAGTGTGCCAGATTACCGCTTCAGTTCAATGATGGCCAAAGCTCGCGATTTGGTTGGCAAGCTCAAAAGCTTCAGTGACAACCTGCTCTCAGTCCTGGAGAAGAAAGACTCGGAAGAACTCAGCTTGATGCAAAACAAGCAGAGCGCGATGATTTTGGACATAGTTACCTCCTTGAAAAAAGAACAAATCAAGGAAGCAAAAGAATCCCTCGCGAACCTCAAGGAAACCAAAAACAGTGCCATAGCTCAGATAAATCACTACGAAAACCTAATCTCTGATGGGTATCTGCGAGAAGAGAAATACCAACTCGATCTGATGATGAGTGCTGCTATAATGCACCAAGTGATTTCCCTGGGTCAGATTGCCAGTGGTTTGTCCTACGTTGCACCGCAAATTACCTTAGGTGCCTTTAGTTTCGGGGCTACTGCTGGTGGGAAAAACGTCGGCGATATGATGACTCGATTTGGCGAAGCGGTTCAGACCACTGCTGAAGGTCTTAGCATGTTCGGCGAGATGTCCGGGGTGGCTGCCCAGTTTAAACGTTCTAAGCAAGAGTGGGAGTTGCAGAAAGAGATGGCTGCCAGCGAAGCGATCCAGCTCGACTATCAAATTGCAGCCCAAGAACACCGGATCAAAATGTCAGAAATCGAATTGCTCCAGCATGAGAAGGACATTGAAAATAACGAAGTTATTACCAAGTTCATGAAGAGTAAGTTTTCCAATATGCAGCTCTATAGCTGGATGAGCAGCAAAATCTCCGGTTTATTCTTCCAGACTTTTAAATTAGCCCACGATTACGCCAAAAAAGCCGAGCAAGCCTTTATTTTTGAAAAAGGTATTAAGGCGGGTGAAGTTAACTATATCAATGGCATGTACTGGGAAAACCAGTATCAAGGTCTGCTCAGTGGATCTACCTTAGAGCTGGATCTCGATCGCATGGAAAAAGCTTATGGCTCAATGGACAGTCGTCGTCTGGAAATAACCAAGACTATTTCACTGTTGGAAATGGACCCCCTGGCGTTGTTGCAACTAAAAACCAAAGGTTCCTGCACCTTCCGCTTGAGTGAGGAGTTGTTCGATTACGATTTCCCCGGTCATTACAACCGTCAAATCAAAGCAGTTTCTCTGGCTTTTAATGTTGGCGAAGGTCAGAAGGTAAATGCTACCCTAACCCAGCTCAGCAGTAAACTGGTGATGGATACCGATATCAAAGCAGTGAAACACCTGATGGATCCCGCTAATGAGGCAACTGCCAACGTCCGTGCAGATTGGCGAGCCAATCAGCAGGTGGCTCTGTCCCATGTGGACCAGTATACCGAGAACAGCGGTATGTTTGAGTTGAACTTTGGTGATGAACGCTATCTACCTTTTGAAGGTACTGGTGCTGTTTCTAACTGGAACTTGGAACTAAATGGTAAGAAAGGCGATTACAATCCAAAGGATTTGCTTGATGTCACAATTAAGCTACGTTACACCGCCAAACAAGGTGGTAGCCGCTTTGCTAACGAAGTCAAAGGTGTGCTCAAGCCCTATAATGCTACCAGCTTCTTTGACCTGGCTTATAATTTCACCGATGAGTGGGCTGCTTTGACCGAAGGCGAAACCAATGATGTGAGCATCACCTTTACTCAGGATATGTTCCCCAATATGAGTAGCAGCAAAATTATTGGGTTGTTAATTCGCTATGAATACAAAAACGGTCAGGGTGGGGCGTTCTTTACCATCAATGACAATTTACAAGTACCGAATAACACCTATCTACAACCAACTACTCTCAGTGTTGGTCAAAGGGGCAGTGAGTGGAAATTTACTGTCAGGGGCGATGCCAGCAGTTTGGAGAATGCGGAGATGGTCTTGGTTTACAAGGCGAAGATTTAAAGTAATAAGTAATAAGTAATAAGCTCGTAGGGTGCTGTGACACTAGGCTTGATTGTAAACGATCAATACCGGTTTTCGTGTCACGCACCAACCAAGCTCGTAGGGTGCTGTGACACTAGGCTTGATTGTAAACGATCAATACCGGTTTTCGTGTCACGCACCAACCAAGGTCTTCTGAAAATTGCGTAAATCCTAAAGTAATAAGTAACAAGGAGAAATAGCAAGTTTTTATGATGATTTCACAATCAAGCTGTACAACTTAATCAGTTACACAGCTTGATTGTGGGCGTTGCTGAATTAAGGAATGAATGCGCGATTATCTGGTTTTATTAAAGCCCCCGTTGGTCCCCCAACTTTGGGGGACTTTAAGAGTTTTGTTCCCCCCAGAATTGGGGGGCTAGGGGGGCGAAACCATATCCAGAATCAGTTACACAGCTTGATTGTGGGCGTTGCTGAATTAAGGAATGAATGCGCGATTATCTGGTTTTATTAAAGCCCCCGTTGGTCCCCCAACTTTGGGGGACTTTAAGAGTTTTGTTCCCCCCAGAATTGGGGGGCTAGGGGGGCGAAACCATATCCAGAATCAGTTATACAGCTTGATTGTGAGACAAAAAGTCCTACTTGTTACCCATTACTTATTACTTATTACTTATAGCGTTTCTAGGACTCATGAGGTACACATTAGTTTTTCCCTCTTCCCTCTTCCCTGCTCCCTGCTCCCTGCTCCCTGCTCCCTGCTCCCTAAAAACCATAAAATTGTACCTCACCAGTCGTATAATTGCTATATTACTTATCAAGGAGGTGATATCATGGCCATGAGCCTAAGGCAAAAGAAAAAAATGTTCCGCCGCAAGCAAGATGCCCTCAAGCGTAGCGGTGGTGCTACAAATAACCGACAGAATAGGGGTTTATCACCACCGACTGGTGGCAGGGGCGATCGCTCATCTGGTGGAGGTGAGGCGCGTCAAAAACGGGCAAATTCTTTACAAAATAGCGATTCTGGGTCCCTTACAGTCAGCAAACCACCTAGTTTAAGGCGACAAGATACCAGTGGGGATGTTAGTAAAGCTAAACAAAAAAAAGAACCAAAGCCCACATACGACCTTGGTAAAGGTCGGATGATTTATCCTGTAACCAAAGGAGGAGTTACCCAATACCTACCTGTCCGAAGTCAAGCGAGTGATTCCGAAATCAAGTCGGGTGCATTTGTGGAAGACGCAGCGGTACGAAAAGAACCTGTGAATACCATCTCAGATGCCTCGAAGTTTGAGCGTCCTACCCGAAAGGATGTTAATACTGGTCGGACTTTATTCGCCACCACTACTACCAACAGTAAAGGTAAGGAAAAAACCGAATATCTCCCCCGACAAAGTGAAGCCACTGCTTTGGAATTGAGTTCCGGGAAATATATCCCAGAGAAATCTCCCATCACGGGGGAAGAGTTAAAGCAACCACCCAAGATTGACTCCGATAATGGCGGACGCAAATTGTTTGCCACAAAAGCTGCAGATGGGAGTGTTCAATACTTTCCCAAAAAAAATCAAGCTACTGCCAAGGAATTGGCGGAAGGTCGATATCTTGAGGGATTTGCTGCCAAAGACCCGGTAAATCAGGTCTTAGATTCATCTCAGCTTGGGAATAAACGTCCCACTGTGAGGGATGTCAACACTGGTCGGACTTTGTTCGCTACTGAAACCACTGGTTTACTTGGCACAAAGAAGACTGAATATCTCCCCCGACAAAGCGAAGCTACGGTTGACGAATTAAATGCCGGGAAATATATTCCCGAGAAAGATTCCGTCGCTGGGGAAGAGTTGGAGCAACCACCCAAAACTGACCCCGAAAATGGCGGACGCAAATTGTTTGCTACAGAAGGGGCGGATGGTAGTATTCAATACTTCCCCAGAAAAAATCAAGCCACGGCTATGGAATTGGCGGAAGGTCGCTATCTTGAAGGCTTTGCAGCCAAAGATCCAGTGAATAAGGTCTTAGATTCATCGGAATTGGGTAATGACAGTCCCACTTCTACGGAGGTAAGAACTGGTCGGACTTTGTTCGCCACTGAAACCACTGGTTTGCTTGGCACAAAGAAGACAGAATATCTCCCTCGCCAAAGTGAAGCTACCATTGACGAATTAAATGCCGGGAAATATATCCCGGAAAAAGCTTCAATCGCGGGGGAGGAGTTATACCAACCACCCAAAACTGACCCGGATAATAGCGGACGCAAACTGTTTGCCACAAAAGCGGCGGATGGCACAATTGAATACTTACCCAAAAAGAATGAAGCTACCCCCCAGGAACTGGCTGAAGGTCGGTATCTTGAGGGATTTGCAGCCAAAGATCCGGTGAATCAAATCGAAGAGGCAGCGAATTTTAACCGCCCGACTGTCAAAGATACCAACACGGGACGGACTTTGTTTGCCACCACTACCACAAACTGGTTTGGGAACAAGAAGACGGAATATCTACCCCGCCAAAGTGAAGCCACAGATGGGGAATTGCTTGCGGGGAAATATATCCCCGAGCAAGATTCCATTGTAGAGGAGGTGTTGAACAAGCTGCCAAGATATGACTTTGGCAATCAGCGGGATCTGTTTGCGGTGAAAGCTGATGATGGTAGTACTCAGTACTGGCCGAAAAAGAGTCAAGCCACGGCTAAGGAGCTTTCGGAAGGTCAGTATGTGCCGGATGTGTGGATTAGTCAAAATGCTCCCCTTGGTCCTGGTAATGCTATGACCAATGCCGCACCAAAGTTTGATATTGATAACAATCGCAAAATTTTTGCGGTAATTACTAAGGACGGTAATACGACCTATCTACCGCGAAAAAGCAAGGCGACTTCTGAGGAGAAAGCTCAGGGGTTATTTATCCCAGATGATGTGGTGGAAGAGCATGAAAGTAAACGCCGACGTACTGCCCTCAGGGATGACTCCGCCGATATTGCCCAGCGCCGTGCTCAACGGGCACAAAGGCAGGAGGGCGGTGATTACAGGTCAATTGCTTCCGCCTAGTTGGTCTGTGAAAAAGGAGGAAAAAGTCATTATGTATGGCCAAGCTTGCCAGCAATTAAATAATCAGTCTAATTAATTATTAAATAGGAGAAAAATAGTCATGTCAGGTCTCAGCAGAAAAAGTGGACAAACTAACAGTAAGAAAAAACAACGCTTCAGTGCCGATGATCTCAATATTAATACGGGTCTTAGTCACCGTAAGCTTCGGGACGATAGTGACCGCGCCAAAACAACCGATGATCTCGATAGCATTGATCGAGACGTAGATATTACTGATTTACGCAGTGATGCCGATGCAAAAAGTAATGATGTTATCTCTGATGCTCAAGATGGCGCTCCAATAGGCGACTCAATTAATTTATCTGTAAATTCAAATTTACAACGCCGTAAAAGTTTGTCAGATATCGATAGTCCAAAAAGCGATGTAAAACCAGCTACAAAACTGAAACGCAGTAGGTCGCTTGAAAAATTACCTATTGCTTTGGGCCAGACAATCGACCCTCAAAAGATTGATGAACTCATTAGTAAGATAGATGACGATACGGCTGTATCAAGTCAAGCTCTTATTGAAGTATTAAAACAGTCCGATGATGAAGATGGAGACAATGATCTTATTGATGAAGATGAGGACCTTGATATTATTATTAACCAGGAGGATAACAGATATCTTTCAGTTCCAGCGAATAAAGACATTCTCGATGAATTAGACAACTATAAAAAGCGATTTCCTAATTTTGATCAGCTTGCTGATTCAGATTCTTCAGATATTCAGGAAATTACCATTCCCATTGTTTCAGTCGCTGCTAACGATAAGGGTCAGTTACTGCCAGATGCCGTAAACGAACTACACAGTACTGTCAAACACGAAATTGATAAGATAGAAAATAATCCTTTTATCGATACTCAAAAATTAAGTGCTGAGCAAGCAAGCAAACTACAATCTGACAAAAAGTTGAAGGCTACCCTTGAAAGGTCTCAAAGTGCGCCACTACTTCTGTCACGCAAGAGTGTAAGTCTGGTTGAAGCAGTAGAAAATATTGAATCAGCAGCCGATGATCCGTTGGTATCCAGTAATGACCCTGATGCTAATGTTGCTGATGAATTTTCAGTATCAGCCATAGGTGTTGATGATGAAACAGACAGCGGAAATGAAGTTGAAAATAAAATCGCTCAATATCGTCAGGAAAAACTCAACAATATTGAGAAAAATTTAAATGATATTGAAACAGTATTTAATAAAAGGAAGCTGAAAAAAGAAAAACATACTCGTGTCTTAGAACAAGTCACCAAAACCCGTGACATAATTAGTAAAGTTAAGAAAAAAAATCCGCCAATTTCAGATCTTGATCGGGAAAAGGTTGTGGATGCCCTCAATAAATTAGACACAGTAGCAATATCCTACTTGGGTGATTCCAAAGATGCAACTAGGCAAGCGGTTTTATTGGCTGTTAAGGATAACATTAAACGTTACCTTAAGCCAGATACAGAAATCGCTATGCTCGAATTACAAAGAGTAGTAGCAAAAGCCAACGAACTGGAGGCGCAACTCAATAAGATTGATCCAACTTTAGCAAACAAATTCAAACAAGCGTTTGAACAAGCTATTTCTTCTGGAGAAACCTATAAAAAGGCGTCCATTAAAGACCTCGCCAGATCATTAGCGACAGCCGTTAAAGTGGTCAGTGAAGCCGGGGTTGCAAGTGATGCGACAGGTGGAATTGCGAAGGGAGTTTTTGCTGATAGCCATATATTTGGACTGATTGAAGATTTTGGCGATTCTTTGAAATTTATCGATGCACTGAGAAAAAATGGAGTGACGACCAGAACTGTGCTGACAGGTGGTAAAGTAGCTGCGAGCGTTACCAAAAATGCGAGTAGCGCCGTCAAATCAGGGGTTACAATTGCCGAAGCTGCGGGTTCTGGATCGACAACAGCGACATCAGTTGCAACAGGCGCAACTTTGGCGACGGGTGTTTCCTCAGTAGTTCTGGGAGCTGGCGTTGTCGCGCACAGTGTATGGAAAGCAGGTCGTACTCAGAAACGACTCGGCGGCGCCTCCTCAATTGAAGACCAAAAAATCCAAACTGAGATTAAAAAAAGAATTAAAAGAAAAAGAAATCGCGCTCTGATACAAGCGGTTGGCGGCGCCATAGTTTTTACGGGTGGAGTTTTGCTCATTTTCAGCACTGGAGGTATCGCAGCGCCTGTGGTCTTTGGAACAGCTGCATTAGTCGCCTCTTCATTAGCAGCAAATAGAGCAGGTGGGTCTTTGAAAAAGAAGGACATCACCCGCAAGGAATTAGCAGGCAACATTATGATATATATGAACGAATTAATTGCTAACAATCGTGTGGCTGATGCCCGTAAAGTGGCAGAGGCCTTGACCAATAATAAGCTCAAACAAAATATAATGTTGAATGGCGCCGAAACTGACGCCAGCCCGGAATTGCAAGTCGCCGCATTAAAAATAATCGATCAAAAGTTAAAAACCTGGTGAAACCGACAAGGGACAGGCTACGGTTTTACGGATAGATAATGCCGTCAACAGTACGATCGCTCTTGTATGGTGCGTTCCTTTACACAAGCTCTATCTCGATATTTATCATCTATCTGGAACGCACCACCCCTTACCGAACTTGCTGGATTAACGGGACTTAAACAATTAATTAGGCCAAAATAAGTAGCGTAGGTTGGGTTGAAGAATGAAACCCAACAACCACAATAAGACAAGTAACAAGTAACGAGTAACAAGTAATAAGTTAGACTAAGATGGGTTTGACCTTTAGGGAGCGATCAGATTTTTGTGTAAATGTCCATTTTTACTAACATTTTTACTAACGAAGAATTTAAGATAGCAGCCCCCTTGGACATGATTTTCTCAACACTCCCCATTTTTGTGGGGTAATTTTCTCCTTCGAATAAAGATTTATTATATATTCTGCTGTCATTTGCTATTTGTTACTCATTACTTATTACTCGTTACTCGTTATTTATTAATTGTGATTTTATTAGATAAAACCATTATGAGTAATCATACCGCCCCAACCAACTGGCGGCACAAAATCAAAACCCTATATCAAAAAAAAATTAATCCCCACGAAAGACAAAATTACATTACTTTTATACGGGATAAATTCTTCCCAAACCACAACCTAGCAGAAAACAAACCAATCATCGCCAATCTACCCACAACAAGTATCCTCCAATTAATCAAAGCCAGCAAACACCTAAAGGACTGGCCTTTAATAATTTATTGCTGCGAAGAATACCAAAATCGTCTGGATAAAGCAGTATCCGGCTACAAGCTACCACCTCACAGTATAGACAACCTACGCTTGCTCAGCAGAGCCTATCAACAGCTAGGCATGTTTGATTCTGCTGAAAAAACCTTACAACGGGTAATCCAGAGTAGCGATCGCCAGCAATTAATCGAGGAGTACCAGCAATTACAATTACGAACAAAGGGCTTACCCAAAGGAGTTGAAACACTCCGCTCGGACCAACTACTACTAACTCCTTTACAAACTTACCACGAAGACGATTTTTTATGGCAATACGCCGACCCCAATATAGCCGAATTGTGTAACCTACCGGACTTTGACGAAGAAGAAGACTGGCAGGAATGGCTCAAGACAAACCAGACCAAATCAACAAAATATCAGTTTGCTGTCAACCATAAATATTGGGGGTTTATCGGTTCTGTAGGTCTGGAAATATCTCAACGGATTGGCTTTTTTTACTACTGGTTAGGTACAGATTTTCAAGGAAATGGTTATGGGTCTCAAGCGGTAAGGATTATGCTTGATTGGGCTAGCCGTTATTTAGGTTTGCGCTGTTGTTACGCCAAAGCCTATAAACATAACATCCCATCCAAAAAAGCCATGGAAAAAATTGGCTTTCGACCTTTGCCATGCAAAGTGGTCATTCCAGAAAGAGAAGACTATGAGGAAGAACTGTTTTATTGGGGAGAACATCAAACCGATCGTCTTTCATTATCCGAAATCAACCGCTTTTTTATGGGTCAAGGTTTCAATGAGCGGGTAGTTCTTTCACAACAGAGTAGCAACGGATACAGAAGTAATCACAGACGTGACTTTTCAACCAATCTAAAAAAGTTAACTCCAAACCTAACCTCACAGGGGTAGGTTTTTTAGATTTGGGTCGGGAGTCGGGAATCGGGAGTCGGGAATCGGGAATCGGGAGTCGGGAATCGGGAATCGGGAATCGGGAGTCGGGAATCGGGAATCGGGAATCGGGAATCGGGAATCGGGAATCGGGAGTCGGGAAAAGCGGGAAATGGGGAGAATTATCCCGGTTTTGTTTATATATTTTGATACATATTTTGAAGAATTTATACGTAATCAAAGTACATACTTGCCCCTTTGTAAAAAACCTACCCTTGTAAGGATGGGGAGATGGGGAAATGGGGATAATTTTGGACGAATACTCGGGATTTTGGGGAAATTTATCTAACCTTTATCGAAGGCTGTTAACAAATTGTTAGTGAGAAAAGTTGATTGAAGGCGGCTAATTCGTCAGATTTTAACGACCTTATTTGGGCATTCTTCGGGAAATTTTAGTTTATTTCCCTATCCCCCTATCGTTAACTTACTAAAGTTTGAAATAGCCCATGGTGACTTAAAGGGGTTAATTTGACCGAAAAAATTGCGAAAAATTAATCATGATAATAACTAACTTAGGTGAAATCGCCTCTGAGCAACGACTTCACCTAAGGGAAATGGGATGCGGTGACAATTGCCTCCACAAGCAAATTTATGGTCAAAAAAATCGGTCTATTATTGATCAATCTACCGATTGTGACATACTCCCACACTGAACCTGTAAGGTCAGTGTGGGCTTCTTGCCAACTCCACCCAACGGTTCGGATACTCGGCAAGCTTTATTAACGACACGGGATGCCCCTCCGCGCCGGAACAATACAAAAATTCGATTTTTTTGCTAGTTAAATAGCTGACAAACCAGCATTTAAGGCCTTTGGCCACGCTACGCGAACGGCTTTGTTTATCAGTAAATATATTATAGCAATTCCATACATACTCTGTGCAAAATTCATCCCACACCTATGCTGCGCATTAGGTGTGGGGCTTCTAATGCCTGCCAGCTAAAGGTGCGCTTTCGGTGATGGCGTTCGCGTAGCGTGACCTACGGTCAAGGGATTACTCGCCATCATGGGTGGCACCTAAAGGTATCGTAGGCATTGAGACCTGTGGTAGGTGTATTTTTTCAACTGTTGGAGTGTAACCCAGCCATTGTAGGGACTGTTGGGCAAACTGTTGAGGACAACCGCTGACCCCAAAGCGAGTTGGTATTGCCTCCCCAGTATTCCGCCCTCCAATTAAATCGAGTTCTTGAGCAGCAGCAGCAACAACGTATTTTGCTGGGTCTACCAATTTAACGTCTGGGGGTAATATTTCCCGCAGGATCGGTTCTAGATGGGGATAATGAGTACAGCCATAAACTAGGGTATCGATTTGGGCTGCTAGCAAAGGTTCTAGGTACTGCCGTGCTACCGCTGTAGTGTAGGGTTCGCACAAGCGATTTTCCTCCACTAATGGCACAAACTCCGGACAACCCACTTGCCAGACCTGAGCCGTTGGTTCAACCTCTAAAATAGCATTTCGATAAGCATTGCTGGCAGCCGTAGCTGGTGTAGCAATTACCCCAATCCGACGACCTTGGTGGAGCGCTGCACGGGCACCCGGTAGAATCAGCCCCAGAATTGGGATGTCATACTCACTACGCAGAGTTTCCAATGCCAGAGCCGAACTGGTATTGCAGGCCATCACCACCATTTTGACCTCCTGTTGCACCATCCAGCTAAGAATCTCGAAGCCGAACTGCACGATTTCATCCGCAGACCTGGTACCGTAGGGTAGCCTTGCTGTGTCCGCAAAGTAAATAATTGATTCGGATGGTAGTTGTTTGTATAGTTCCCTCAGAACGGTCAGACCCCCCACACCACTGTCGAAAATCCCGATAGGACGACTCTGGGGTTGAGTTCGAGAGATCAAAATTGGGTTATTGATCATTGGCTAAGAATTGGCACCTACCCACCCAGGGGTAATAAACAGATTACTTGAGTTCGCTCAAAACAAGAAAATCGTTAAATTATAGGTTAGCAATTATCAATTAAGAATTGACAAAATATCAGAACTTAACTTAGGTCAACCGATTCTGCCGAATATAACCGATTTTGCCGAATATATAGGAGGATGCCACGAGCGATCGCTCTAGCCATCTGGCTGCGATAGGCGGCAGTTTTTAGTTTAGCTGAGTCTTCATAGCCAGTTAGAAAACCAACTTCTACCAAAACTGCTGGCATGGAGGTTTTCCTGAGCACATAAAACCTCGCCCGTCGGGTACGTCGGTCACTAATATCCACGCTCCGCAAGATAGTGTAGTGGATGGTTTGGGCAAGACTCTGACCAGTAGAGTAGTAGTAAGTCTCTAATCCATTCACATCCGGTCGCTTACCCCCGATAGCATTGGCGTGGATGCTGACAAATAAATCAGCATCCGTCCGTTCTGCCACTTGAACTCGTCCATCCAGACTGATGAATCGGTCATCTGAGCGAGTCATGACAACCTGGATCCCCTGTTTTTCCAACAGCGCTTCCACCTGTCGGGAAATCGACAAATTAACATCTTTTTCTTGTATACCCCCAATACCAATAGCACCAGGGTCTTTGCCACCGTGTCCGGCATCAATGACCACTACCAGGCGCTCTTTGGGAACCCGACGTCTGGGAATTGGTGGGCGAGTCCGGTTAGGCGGTGGCACAGGAATCGAGTGAGGCGGTGGCACAGAAATCGAGCGGGGGGGTATCCTGGTTGGCCTGCGTGATATCAATGGTCTCAGTTGCAGAGCCAACAGCTGATCATTGAGCTGATTGAGGCTACCAATCCGGGTACCGTTTGATGGCTGTACCAAAATCAGCACCGTGTTTTTGTCCTCCTGCCGTACCATCACCTCTGATACGGGACTAGTGGGATTAAGTTGAGGGCCACTGAACTTCTCAGCTAGTTTGGCATTCGGTATAGTAATTTGGTAAGCCTTTGAACGAGGATCCCATTTGCTAGTGGCTCTGACCCGTTGGTTAGCCTTAATCAACAGCTGAGTCTGATTACTAGCCAGTTCCACTGACCCAATGGTGGCTAACTTACCGATATTAGCCGAGCCACGAGATTGAATCGGTTTCGTTGGCACTTTGGATGTTGGTCCATTATCTAAGCGTTGAGCTGGGATTCCCCTAGGGAAAATCAACACCCCTCCCAATCTTTCACTGAACGATGCCAGCCAATCAGGGCTGTCACTATCCACATTCAGGGTCATCCGGACAATCGGTGGGGACTCTTTTTTCTTTTCAAACTCGATTTTGCTAACCCCGTAGCGATTTACATCCAAATCCTCCCCTAACAAACTCTCGGGAATCGTAACCCCTTCTAGGTCGATGTTAATGCGGCGGTTATTGCGACTTCGTTCGATTTGAATGATAGGTTTCCCACCATCGGTACTGACAAAAAATCCATTTCTATTGATCTCAAAGCCTTGGCGGCGAATCCCCGGATTGGATCTCGGAATAGTTGGATTTGATCTTGGAATAGTTGGCCGTGGTGGAGGGGATTGAGTGCGAGTCGGTGGCTGAGCTGGTGGTAGGGATGGCGGTGCTGGGTTAGGCAGAACCGGCAATGACCCTCGATAAGGCTGAGGTAATTGTACAGTCCACTGATTGGGGCTAATACCCCTAAATTTTACCTGCTGGGGGTCTATAGTGTAACCAGGAGCCAATTCAACCACAATCCGAGTGGTTTGTCTCTCAAATTGACCCACTCGCACTTCTCGAATCGCCCCGCTTAGACGCTGATTTGTTGATGGACCTCCGACGTTAATTCCCGGTAAATCAATGACTAACCGGGTAGGATTAGAAATGAGTTGGGCTGTGGGTTGTACACCCACATCAGTGGTAAATTCCAGGCGATTCTGATTGCGATCATATTGCCAAAATAGTAGTTCACGGGCTTGAGCCGCCAATGAAAATAGAGAAAATGTCAAAGAGCTGGAGAGTAGCAGTAGCCAGCGAAACCTCACAATTATTACTCCTGTATCATGTATATTAGGTAATTGGTTATAGCAATTGGTTATAGCAATTGGTTATAGCAGCTGTTAGCGGTTAAGTATTAGACCCTAACAGCTGCCTATAGTAGGCTATAGTTAACCGCTAATCCCTAACCGCTCACGATGAATACCCCTAATTAATAGCCCAGTCAACCAATGTAAGCGTCTGTTTGACTAATAAGATTAATCAGATTAATCTTATTAAAACCGTTAACAGACTCGGACGTAGAGTAGCTTGGTTAAGTTTCAAGAGTTTCAGTATACACGGGTTTCTCTGAATCGAAAATTTGGTTTTAGTTAACACACTTAGCTCAAATCTTAAAGCATACACAATCAACTAAATTGAACAGGATTCTTCAAGAATCCTGCATCAATAATTGTCTTCACTCAGCCAGCTCAGATACCATTAGAAAAAGTCTCAAGACTCTCCAGCTGTTTCCACCGGCTCAGATGGCTCTTGAAAGACCAACCGCAACAAAGGCGGAGCGATAAAAGTCGTTAAGATAACCATCATGATAATCGCTGCTTCAGTGGCTTCTGAAAGAGCACCACTTGCTGAACCAACACCAGCAAAGACTAGCCCCACTTCACCTCTGGGAATCATGCCAACCCCAATAGCCAGACGGTTAATTCCTGATTGACCAAAGACTGTCAATCCTGTGATCACCTTACCAAGAATTGCCACCACAATCAGGAAAGTTGCCAAGATCAAACCCTCGCGATTACTGGGAACTGCTGGGTTAAGCACACTCAAATCAGTTTTGGCTCCCACTGTAACAAAGAAGATGGGCACAAGTATATCTGCCACTGGTAGGACCTGTTCTTCCAATTCTCGACGCTTATCCGTTTCTGCTAAGACCAGCCCAGCAGCAAAGGCTCCTAAAATGGCTTCTAATTGGATAGCTGTGGCAATATAGGACAAGACAAAGGCAAAAATGAGTGCTGTCAGTAATACCTGACCTCGAGTTTTCATTTCCTTGACCAAGGCAACGAAATACGGACCGAGGAAGCGACCGATTAGAATTGCTCCAACTAGGAAGACACCAGCACTAATAATCAAATAGATCACATTAGTGATCACGACTTCCCCAGTTTTTGCCAGACTAGCCACCACAGCCAGGACAATAATTCCTAAGACATCATCGAGTACGGCAGCACCAATGATAATTTGCCCTTCTTTAGAACTCAGCTGTCCAATTTCTGCTAGGACTTTAGCGGTAATCCCGATACTAGTGGCAGTTAGGGCAGCACCAGCAAAAATAGCAGGAACAGCAGAAATATGAAATAGGTAAGCTAAACCAGCAGTACCAGCAGCAAAGGGAACAACCACCCCAACTACAGCTACTACAGCGGCCTGCGGACCAACACGGATCAGTTCTTTGAGGTCAGACTCTAGTCCAATTTCAAATAACAGGATGATCACGCCGAGTTCCGCTAAGACGGAAATCACCTCGCTAGTAGACTGAAATACTGAGTTGGTAGCTTCTGGGGTTAGACCAGCGGTAGTTTGGAGAAAGCTCATCATTACGGAATTGCTAGCCGCACTGCCCCCTTCTGGGAAAACTAGCAGATTTAGAGCAGAAACCCCGACAACTACACCACCGACCAATTCCCCTAATACCGGTGGTAAGTTAATCCGAGCACAAATTTCGCCTCCGAGTTTACTGGCGAAGTAGATCACCACTAGACTCAATAGCACTCCTGCAAGAACCAGTGAACCGTTTTCTGCTTCATTAGCAGTGGCTTCAGTTGCTGTTGCCAATAGGGATGGGAGAGGGTGTTCAGGGGCTAGGAATGGTAAGGGGGTGAGGAGATTCACCCAGCCAGTTATATCAGCCATGTAGTTGCAAATAAATCATTCATTATACTTTACAAAAATTATGGCAATCCTTGAGCCTCTAAGGTCTAGTCAGGGGCTCAAACTAAGCTATTACTCTGTCAATTTAGTTTTGAGGGTTAGGTGTTAGGTGTTAGGTATTAGGTGTCAGGTGTTAGGTCTGAGGTGTTAGATGTTGGGTTAACTTCTGATATTTAATGCCTAAGGTAAGCGTGCCTAAGCGTATCGTGGGATCATGCCTAATCAAGCCCATGGGAAAGGACCAGTGTGTCTAGGATAAGAACAACCCGATGGCTTGGTTAAAATAGCTCATGGGGAAAATCATCACATCTTAACCTTTCGTATTCTTTGAGAGCCCACTCATTTTCTTCAGTGTATTTCGTTACCAGCTTAATGCATTGCTGTCTACGTCGATCCTGCTGCTGAGCTTTTTGTTGTGCTTTTTCTCTGGCTATGCGTTGAGCTTCTTGCTGGGCTTGTTGTCTGACTCGTTTAGCTTCTTGGTGGGCTTGTCGTCTGACTCGTTGAGCTTCTTGGTGGGCTTCTATGGTAGAAATTTTCGCATCTGCCCTGTCTATAATTGGTTCAACTTGCTTTTGCCAATAGCCAGTGGTCACCCTCCTAGCGTTTTGCTTAGCCTGTTGCCATTGACCTGCCTCCAGGGCTTGAAGTGCTTGTTTGCGAATCGATACATTCACAGCCCACTCTTGTTTCCATTGGGCAATGGTCTCCGGTAATCTTTGACGAATTAGATTAGTTTCAGGAATGACCTGAGTTAGAGCAATGGCTTCATTGAGCTTCCCTTGTTCCTGATACAGCTTGGTAGCTTTCTGAAATAGGCTGTTAGACCACTGATCAATTAACTGTTGTGCCTCTTGGTAAGGATCACTATCTGGGGTCAGCTTATTGGCCTCGATAATTGCGTCTTTAAATTGGTTCGCTGCAGCTAGTATCTTAGCTTTGCCAAATAGTTTCTCGGCGCACTCATTGAAAATAACCTGAGTCTGTTGATATATAGGCGACTTTTTAGGAATAGTAGTGGCTTTATTGATGCATTTTTCATATTCCCGTTCTGATCGGTGCTTCTGAACCTCTTCTAAGCGTAAGAGTAGATTTCGATAACTTTGCCATTCTTGATATGACCAACCTAGCCCTGCACCAATGACAGCAACTGCTAGCCACATCCCTACCATTCGCAGCCATTGGTTGGTTGGGGGCGAAGACACAGGTGGAATTGAAGGGGGAAGGGATGACACAGGATTTCCTCCTGAGAGTGGATGCTATGGAATAGTAACTATACTATTTTGAACATATCTATCCGCTTTGTGCTATACCTGCAGTTCAGTAATGAGACCACTACCCCAAACCCCAAACCCAAAACCCCGTCAGGAATTGTGCATCTTCCCAACAGTGTCCACTCCCAACCCCTCTATAAAAGAATCCCAACAAAATTAATTCGTCTTTCAGGAAACTGTCATATTACTGCTGTAGTCTTCAAAGAAGAGTCCCAAGTCCGAGGGACAATCTGGATGGTTTTCTTGGGTACACCGAAGACGCATGAATAAGTGACACATTAAGACCAACCAGCTGGGTGCTGTTAGCCGTAAGGTTGAATCTAGATAGGCTGCAAATGAGGTTGAGGCAATTATGAATGCTCCTACTTTTCTAAATCGGCAAAACCATAATCGACAGTGGTTCCCAATGTCCCGCAAAAACCACAGGCATTTAGCACCAGTGAAGCTAGTGCCTAGAAAAAGCCACATACATTCTGTGAAAAGCCTGCGCACCTTAGCAAACTCGAAAGTGAAACAAGGGGATTACAGCAGTGCGATCGCATTGTTAACCCAGTTGATTAATCTCAATCCCACCAGCGCATCAGACTACAACAATCGGGGATTGCTGTATTTCCAAAGTGGTCAGCCTTACAAAGCTCTATTTGATTACAATCAGGCACTGCGAATTGATCCCAGATTGGACAGTGCTTACAACAATCGCGCTAATTATTATGCATCAGTTGGGCAACTGGCTGAAGCCCTCACCGACTACGAGCAAGCTATTGATCTCAATCCGGGAAATATCCGCACCTGGATTAACCAAGCGATCACCTTCCGGGAATTGGGATTGTACGATTTAGCCCTAGAAAACCTTGACATGGCTCTAATGCTAGGATGCCTGGAAGACCATGTCTATGCTCAGAGAGGGCGTACTTACCATCTCAGGGGTGACTGGAACTGTGCCATCAGCGACTATCAAAAGGCTTTGAAGTGGCTGCCATTGTCTGGTTCTTCTGATTCCTTGCGCGAGAAAGTGGAAAATTGGATCAATGATTTGCTTAAGCCACTGAGAGCTTGAAGGGATTAGTGGTTAGCTCTTGCGTCCCAAACAGCGATTCTCCCTAGGAGACGCTACGGGAGTCACGGGAAGCTTCCGCGCTTATGGGATTGGCCTATGGCCACGCTACGGGATTGACCGTAGGTCACGCGGGGCGCGAACGCACAGAGCTTGCTCTACCGATTACCTTTAGCTCAGTTTATGCCCACCGGAAGTATAACTAATTTCCATCCCCTAAGTCTGGATCTTGCCAGACGACTTGAAGCTGATTCGGATCACGTCGTAAGCTTTGCTCTCGCATTACTTTCTGGGCTTGCCTGGGGTCAAAAGAGCGACTGAATTCACGGCGCAAGTTATTCACTCGTGTCTCAGTTCGCTTCACCTCTCGTTTGACTTCTCGCAACTTGGCTTGCTGTGAGAGATGATAAGGTAATAGTTCCATGAGTGCGGTAATGGCAGCAGCACAGAGAACTAGGTTTACAAGTAACTTAGCAGTAGTTTCACCAGCAACTGCCCCGTAAGACTGTCGCTGCGGACGGTGCTTGATTCGAGGAACTCTTCGGCGAGGTTTTGATGGTACCCGAGTTGAGTGAGAGGGTTGGATTGCGTTCATTTCCGTTTACAATGCCACGCTGGTACACCAGCGCCCTTGGGTTTATTATTGGGTTGATTAGGATAGAGTTTTGAGTATGCACCGATACTTTTTAGCTACCAAAATCTACCAAAGGCAAATCAAGGCTCACTAATGCAAGCTGATTTCTCAGCCAGGGGGTATCTCCCAGGGCATGGCCGTAGGCCACGCTGCGCGAACGCAGGAATATCCCACGAGCGCCGTTAATGTCTCGATCCATAGATCGGCCATCAACTTTTGATTTAATTATTTTGCTGCCGCCGATGTTAACCAGCTCCCCAGTCCAACTAACGGTTTTACTCGTATAGGCTTCACAAA
>NZ_JAAHIG010000144.1:0-20044 GCF_010692305.1 Moorena sp. SIO4G3
TTAAGGGGGGAGCAATACTCAAAGTCCCCCTTTTTTAAGGGGGGAGCAATACTCAAAGTCCCCCTTTTTTAAGGGGGGAGCAATACTCAAAGTCCCCCTTTTTTAAGGGGGATTTAGGGGGATCTCCGAGGCAAGAAGACACGCCCTAGGCGCACGCTAATTGATGTGCTTATGCGCTACGCGCACGCTACGCGAACAGCTCAGTTTAAATGTGCTACGAGACTACTTTAGACTTTTTCAAGATAGTCTTAGAAAGCCTAGTCTGTAAAAGTCGTTAGCACTAAACTGTTGCAAGTATTTTTATCAGTTATTGAGCAGCATTTACCCGATGTCAAAAATAAAATTTTACGCCAGCAATCGGTCTTATATCTCCCGTTACCAAAACCAGAAACTTGGCTTTAATGCTATAGCTTTGTTGGTATGGATGGGGATTTTAAGTACAGCACAACAAGCCATGGCTCACCATCCCTTTGGTGGCGAGACACCCGATAATTTCATCACAGGATTTTTGTCTGGATTAGGTCATCCTGTGATTGGTTTCGATCATCTCGCCTTTGTGATTGCTGTTGGCTTAATTGCGGCTGGATTTACCAGTGGTTTCCTGATTCCAGGTGCTTTTGTCCTCACCACCCTACTCGGAACAGGTATTCACTTGCTGGGAATGGACTTACCAATACCAGAGATTGCGATCGCAACGTCAGTGGTGCTCTTTGGCGGGCTACTGTTGAGTGCCAAAATTCCCAAGATATCCGTAGTGCTAGGGTTAGCTAGCTTAGCTGGTATTTTTCATGGCTATGCCTATGGTGAAGCAATTGTAGGTGCTGAAATCAGTCCACTCTTGGCTTACCTGATTGGCTTCAGTGTGATTCAGTATGGTATTGCCATCCTAGCCCTAGGGCTGAGTAAGACGTTGATCAAACAATGGAGAAATCAACCCTTCCCACTGATGCGAATTTTAGGCTTTGGTATCTGCTCAGTAGGAGTCGTTTTCCTATCCTCTGCAATTGTTGGATAAGAGGTTTCCACCAAATAACCTTCAAGCTTAATCTTGAAACAGGGAGTAGGGAGTAGGGAGTAGGGGATATTGCTGAATCAAGGAATTAATATGAGTGGGGTGAGAATCCTGCCCACCCGAAAATATTGATAACTGGCAAGATGCCAGTTCCACCAAGATGCCCATTCTACAGGTGCGACCCAAGGGCGCGAGCAATCCCTCGCGCCCTTGGAGGCGCGCACCTACTATTAAAATCATTCCATTATTAAGCAATGCCCTGCACCCAAGCTAAATTCATGAGCCTAGATGCGTCACTAGAGCTTAGGTAACTAGTCCTTTAATTCTGTGTCAAAAACCGATGAAAGCTAACCAAGTTAAACAACTTAACTTTTCCGGTGCCTACATAGATGGGAAGTACGTTGAAAATGTGGAAAATTATCCCATTAACAGTCGTACTATCACCGTTAATCCTGAAGAGACAGATGCTTACCTGAGCGAAACGAACACCAGCATTATTCCGGCTTTTTCATCTACTATCCTAAAAGATACTACTGTCCAAAAAGCCAAATCCTTACTTTTGCTGGAGGTAGTAGAGAGCAAAAACATCGGCAAGATTGTCTTTGAGCCAGGGTGGGATCTCTTAGGGAATTTGATCAATTTCCCCAAAGATGTACCGCTGTGGAAATCTCCTCAAGATGAGGCGGGAATTCTAGAAGTCGATCCCTATTTTATGGCAAGGCAATCGAGTACACCCCATCAACCAGAAAAGTTCTCTGTTAAAGTTAACCTCTGGTATGCCCCTTCTGGTACCGATTGTGCCATCCATAACCAACATGACTTTCTTGAGCTTCACACCCAAGTCTTGGGACAGGGACGAATGCAGAAGTTCAAAGAAGAGGATTTTGACACTCTCTATGAAGATCTCTTGATGACTGAGGGATACACCCAGATCGTTCCTTTTTGTGAAGTACACGAAAACCAGCACTATACCTATCCGTGGCATCAGTATTATTCAGATACGGATTGTATCTGGATGGCGATCGAATATCACCCGATTAAACGTTCTAACTGAACCCTGATATATTGATGTCTTCTCTTATTGGTTTTACTTTCCAGGAGGATTCCAAAGTTGCCAATTTATCATTGAACAGCTATCAGTAAATTAGCTAAAAAGCTGAGAGCTTACAACTATAGCAATTATTATAGCTATGAGGGACAAAACGAACCCCCTAAATTCCCCTTAAAAAGGGGGAATTTGAGGTTAAAAAGCGTACCTCATAACTCCAATAAACGCTATAAAAAGTATTGTTAGTTTTTTGAAGAGTTATAAGGAGATAGTCTATGATTTATAGAAATATTTTGGGACGTTTGAAGTGGTTAAAAGCCGGGATATTAACTGCGATCGCAATCGGGCTTTGCTGGGCGTGTTTTTCCGCTCCAGTACTTGCAGATGCTTCTGTTGGGAACGCCGAACCGAGCTTGAACACCAATTTGGTAGCCTATTATAACTGGGGTGCAGATCAAACAACAGAGGAAACGAGAAAGGTATGGGAACACCACATTAATGCATGGGCAAACTCCGACCTAGAAGACATGATGTCTGACTATTCGGAAGAATCTATCTTGATTCTCAACCACACAGTTTACAAGGGTATTGACCAAGTAGCCTGCGTTTTTGACAGTCTTTTTGAGATATTTGCAGATGGCAATAATATAATCGTTCCCGAAACGATCGAAGGCGAAGTTATCTACATTACTTGGAACTACACGCCGTTAAATGATCATGCTTACGATGGAACAGACAGTTTTGTAGTCCGAAACAGCATCATTGAATACCAAACAATTGCTTCTCGATTGTTTCAAAAATACCCAGTATGTATGTTTAGGTAATAGACTTCGCGGCAGTTGTCGGGAACAGGGAACAGGGAACAGGGAACAAAAATGATCACAATTCCTACACGGATCCCTATCCCAACCTTAAACCTACCCTACACCGAACCCCAAAGGCGAAGAATCTTGGCCAAAAGGCCACGCTACGCGAACAACCAACCAACCTTCAACCAACCAACCTTCAACCTTGGCCAATAGGCCACGCTACGCGAACAACAAAATAACCTTGGCCTTTGGCCACGCTACGCGAACAACCAACCTTCAAGCTTAACTTTACTCCTTAACTTACTTAAAATGGCTGCAAAAATTCCTGTTACTGTTGTTACTGGATTCCTCGGTAGTGGCAAAACTACTCTCGTGCGTCACCTGCTCCAAAATAATCAGGGCAGACGAATTGCTGTAATTGTCAATGAATTTGGTGAAGTAGGGATTGATGGGGAATTATTGCGTTCCTGTCAGATTTGTGATGAAGACGATGATGCGAATAATAATATTTTAGAACTAGCCAATGGGTGTCTGTGTTGCACGGTTCAGGAAGAATTTTTACCGACAATCCAAGAATTGCTGAAGCGTCGTGACAAGATTGATAATATACTGATTGAAACGTCGGGATTAGCGTTGCCTAAACCTTTAGTTCAAGCCTTTCGTTGGCCAGAAATTCGCACTGGCGCTACGGTGGATGGGGTGGTGACTGTCGTAGACTGCGATGCGTTAGCGGCTGGTACTTTAGTCAGCGATATCAATGCTTTAGAAGCGCAACGTCAGGCTGACCCAACGTTGGAACATGAAACTCCCATCGAGGAACTGTTTGAAGACCAGCTAGCTTGTGCTGATATGGTGCTGTTGACTAAAGTGGATTTAGTGGATAGTCCTACTCAAACCAAAGTAAATAATTGGTTGCAACAGCAGTTACCAAGTAGTGTGAAAGTCGTTCCTTGTCACGAGGGAGAAATTAGTCCTGATTTACTGCTAGGATTTAATGCCGGAGTGGAAGATAATTTAGACTCACGTCCTAGCCATCATGATCATGAAGAAGACCATGACCATGATGATGATATTAATTCAGTTAATTTGATTTTAGATCAGGCATTTGATCCAAAGGTAATCAAAGAAAAATTACGACAATTGGTGCAACAGCAAGAGATTTATCGTATTAAGGGATTTGTGAATGTTGCTAATAAACCGATGCGGATGGTGATCCAAGGAGTAGGCGATCGCATTGAGAGTTTCTTTGACCGTGCTTGGCAAGCTGATGAAAAGCGTCAGACTCGCTTGGTGTTGATTGGGCAAGGGTTGGAGCAGTTAGGAATTCAGGAGGTATTTGGGTAATCAAGCGAATCGGGAATCGGGAATCGGGAATCGGGAATCGGGAATCGGGAATCGGGAATAACCAATTTAGTAGAGTGGGCATCTTGCCCGCTCGGGAATGAAACAGGCAAGATGCCTGTTCCACCAAGATGCCCATTCCACCAAGATGGCCATTCCACCAAGATGCCGGAAGATGAAACAGGCAAGATGCCTGTTCTACCAAGATGCCGGAAGATGAAACAGGCAAGATGCCTGTTCCACCAAGATGCCTGTTCCACCAAGATTCCTGTTCCACCAAGATGCCGGAAGATGAAACAGGCAAGATGCCTGTTCTACCAAGATGCCGGAAGATGAAACAGGCAAGATGCCTGTTCCACCAAGATGCCTGTTCCACCAAGATTCCTGTTCCACCAAGATGCCGGAAGATGAAACAGGCAAGATGCCCATTCCACCAAGATGCCGGAAGATGAAACAGGCAAGATGCCTGTTCCACCAAGATGCCCATTCCACCAAGATGGCCATTCCACCAAGATGCCGGAAGATGAAACAGGCAAGATGCCCATTCCACCAAGATGCCGGAAGATGAAACAGGCAAGATGCCTGTTCCACTAAGATGGCCATTCCACCAAGATGCCGGAAGATGAAACAGGCAAGATGCCTGTTCCACCAAGATGGCCATTCCACCGATCAGATTACGGTGCAGTTCCCATGTGAGGTATGTACAATAATGATCTACAAATCAGCCTCAGGGAAACGATGTTAAGTCGGGAAACTACCTATTCTCAAGCAAGAGCTAACCTAGCTAGCATCCTAGATCAAGTTTACGATGAACGCGAAATTATCGTAATCAAGCGTGGTAACCAGAAAAATGTCGCGTTAATTGCTGAAGATGAATTGTCAAGTATCTTAGAAACCATTTATTTGTTGCGATCGCCAGAAAATGCCAAGCGTCTGTTTAGGGCGTTGGCATGGGCAGAGTCAGACGAAGCTACTCCTCAAGGTTTGGAAGAACTGAAAGAGGAATTGGGTATTAAGTTGTAACAAGAGTAAGAAATACGGCATTAATTTGTCATATCATGTCCGGTTGAATACTTATACTAAGGGCAAAAGCAAGGCAGAAGGCAGAAGGCAGAAGGCAGAAGTAAAGAAGTAAGCTTTGTCCTCACTCGTGATGAGAATTGCTATATCTACTTTCAAGAGCACTTTGGCAAGCAGACTCTAATTCTTCCATCTCAGGATGTGTAGCTCGGTAATCATCAAGCCAGTTGCAACCTAGCCTCATCAAATTATCAAGATCTAGCTCCAAATTCCACAACTTTACCGTGTTATCAGACCCAGCGGAAGCGAGAAATTTACCATCACGGCTGAAACTCACACTGTTAACCCAACCACGGTGACCAATTAAGGGTTGCAGTTCCTTTCCTGTCGTGGTATCCCATAGCCTTACCGTATTGTCAAGACTAGCAGAAGCTAAGAGCTTGCCATCAGGGCTAAATTCGACACTGGTAAGCTGGTTGTTGTGACCACGTAGGGTTTGCACTATAGTGCCATCCTCTACACGCCACAGTTTTACGGTATGATCTGCACTAGCAGAGGCGATCATCTTACTATCAGGACTGAAATTAATACTCTTGACATTTGTGTGATGACCAGTGAGAGTTTGCTCTAAAGTGATGCCATTCTCTAAATTCCATAGCTTTACTGTGCGATCATGACCCGCAGAAGCAAGAAATTTGCCGTTGGGGCTGAAACTCACAGTTGTTACCACACCACTTCTAATTTTATTGGGATGAGCAGCAAGAGTTTGCACCAGTATGCCTTCCTTAAGATTCCATAGCTTTACTAAGCCGTCCTTACTCGCAGAAGCAAGCATCTTGCCATCAGGACTAAAATCTACACTGGTTACCATGTGGTTATGACCGACAAAAACATGCACAAGTTGACTATTCTCAAGATTCCATACCCTGACTCTACGGTCGTCACTACCAGAGGCCAGAAATTTGCCATCAGGACTGAAACTCATACTCTTGACAGAGTCAGCATGATCTCCGAGAGTCTGTAACAGATTGCCATCTTTGACACCCCATAGTTTCACGGTGCGGTCTGCACTGCCAGAAGCTATAGTGCTACCATCAGGACTAAAAGCAACACTCCAGACCTGATCATGATGACCAAAAAGGGTTTGTGGTTCAATCCCTTGTATTTCCCAAAGCCTGACGCTTTGGTCAGTACTAGCAGAGGCGAGCATTTTGCCATCGGGACTGAAACTGACATCCCAAACTTGACGGCGATGACCCCTGAAAGTTTCCGGCTCAAGTCCCTTGGTCTCTAAATTCCACAGTTTGATCATGCCATCTTCACTAGTAGAAGCCAAAAGCTGAGCCTGAGCATAGGTGGGAGTAAAACTAACGCTCCGCACAGGAGTTCGATGACCCTCAAAGGTATGCACTAGACTACGATCCTCAATACTCCACAACTTCACTGTGTGGTCAAAACTACCAGAAGCAAGGAGTTTGCCATCTGGACTAAAGCTGACACTACTGAGCTTATCGCGATGACCTTTAAAGGTATGGATAAGGGTACCATCCTCAACATTCCAGAGCTTGAGTGTGTCGTCAAAGCTAGCAGAAGCAAGCAGCTTACCATTGGGACTGAACCGCACACTAAAAACTGGATGAGTACCGTGACCTTTGAGGATTCTAATCCGGGTACCATTTTCCACCTTCAGCAGTGCTATCGTGCCATTAAAAGCTGCCGCCGCCAGGATTTTGCTATCTGGGCTAAAACTAATGCTAGCAATCTTAGGGTTATGAGCAGTAAACGTTTTGAGCAGGGTACCCTTCAAAGCATCCCAAAGTTTAATCGTGCCATCCCAACCAGCAGAGGCAAGGAGTTTGCCATCTGGACTGAAGGTGATGCTCAAAACATTATCACTATGCCCTTCGAGGGTTTTTAGTAAGTTGCCCTTGAGATCCCACAGCTTGACCGTCTGATCTGCACTAGCAGAGGCAATCGTTTGACCATCAGGACTAAAGCTCACACTGATCACCGCAGCTTCATGTCCCTCAAGGCGATTGCGTTCTGTAGTAAGGTAAATTGCCTGACGGAGGGTATCAATTACCTGCTTACGTGTCTCTGGTTCCACTGGCTGCCACTTTTCCATGCCTCGTAGTTTTTTTCCTGCTTGCAGGGCTTTCGACAGAGACTCAAAGGGACTGGAGTCCAACGCTTTTTGGGAGTTGACACTAAGCAGTGATAGCTTTAATTCTGCAAGCTCTCGTTTAGCTTGTCTAACTTGCAATCCGACGACGGTGGCAACTAACAACAAAATTGCCAGAATGCCAGAACCAATACCAACGATCATCTTGGCTGTTTGTTTTGCTTTGGTTAATTCGGCTTTAGCTTGCTGTTGCGCTTTGGTTAAAGTTTGATTGGCCTGGGCTAAGAGGCGACTTTGTCCTTGTTGAAGAACTAGATTAATTTCAACTTTTCGCTTCTCAAAATCCTGACTCGCCCCTAAAAAACGATAATCAATAGGACTTAAACTTTTATCACTCGCCCATTGCAAGGCATCTTGCAATGCTTGACCGTGCAATAGACGGGATTCATCTTGATAATGGGAAGCAACCCAAGCAGTGAAATTTTCAGAGTAAGGACGCAGCTTTTCTAATTGCTTCTCTACCCATTGCTGATTGAAAACCTGCTGGTAAATACGGTTATAGACCCTTAATTTACCCTGCTGTTGTACCACTAATCCTGCTAAACGCAACTCTGTTTGTTCAACAGAAGAGTCAGCAATGATTTCTCCTTCCAGTAGAATCTGTTGATAGATGCCCAGGAGCCTAGCAACACCTTGAGGATTACGGAAGATGCGATCGCGGATTGTCCGCAAATGTTCAGGTTCGTCTTGTGCTTCCCAATTCTCGATGATCTGCTTGCCTACTATCTCCTCAAGGAATTGGGAACTCACAATTCTATCTTTATCTGCTTCTCGAACTACAAGCTGACATAGTTTTTGGGTCAGAAATGGCTGTCCTCCCGTCCAAGCGAGGATGTCTGCTAAAATCCCTTGCGGCTTGTCTACTTTTCCTGCTAAACCCTTAGCTAAGGGTTGGGATTCCTGTAGTTGAAATCCTTGTAGTTCTATGGCCTGACCAATATTAAAAGTAGTTTGGGTTTTATCTTTAATCAAATCGCTTGGGGTTGCCACTCCCAAAAGGGCAAAAGTAAGACGACGATAGGCAGGATTATCTACTCGTCGATTGTAAAAGAAGCGGATTAAAGCAAAAAAGTCATCTAAGGAAAAATTTAGACTTAAAACCCGGTCGATTTCATCAACAAAAACGACAATAGTTTCTTGTGTTTCTGTTAAAAAAATATCCTCGATAAAGGAATGCAAGCGCTGTATGGGCGAAAGTAAATCTCTGCGTTCCCGCCACCAATAACGCCAATTAAAGTTTTCTTTGAGCGGGTGGCTACTAACAAGAGAATAGATAATTCCGGCATACCATTTTTCAGGAGTAATACCCTCTTTGCCAATCCCGGTCAAATCAACAAAAGCACAAACGATACCGTCTGCTTGTAGCTTTTGCATCACCCGCACGCGCAGGCTAGATTTACCCATTTGTCGGGAATTGAGAACATAGCAAAGTTGTCCGGCTTTTAAGTTGTGATAAAGTTCCCAGTCGGCTTGTCGCGTTACGTAACTCGGTGCATCAGCCGGAAGACTACCACCAATATGATATTCGTAATCAAAGTTTGAATTGTCAGTCATGGCAGCACAGCACATCTACTGCGGGATATAGCTATCATGGCATAAATTTGCCAGCCCAGAGCAATCCACCTGACTTTTTCCTATTTTAATTTTATTTGACCTGATTTAATCCTATTTTTATCGCTCAACTATCCTTGGAATTACCTGATTTTATTCCCATGGTTGTTTTTTCTATATATCAAGATAATGATTGATATCAAGCTTATTTCAGCTTTGGGCTTGAGCAATGTAATAATTAATCACAGGTAAAAATCATGGCTATAATTTCAGACTATAGCATTATACGAGACAGCAAGTTCACTTTGCAAGTTGGCGCAGATATCGATCAAGATTTTTCATTTTCTCTTCCCGGTGATGCCCATTTAGGTTCGAGATCTATTCTTGCCTTCATGGTTTATCCCACTAGCGAGCGAGTTAGCTTCAATATTTCTGTCAATAATTCTAATCAGGTCAGTTTTACTTTAGGGAATTCTGGCTTAAACACCATCCACGAAGTGATTAGTGCCAATTTACTCAAACATGGCAACAATCGGATCAAATTTGTGGTTACCCAGGGTCGTATGACCTTTGCTGATGTGGTTCTGTGGTGGCAGCGTGATGTGTAGTAGGTAGTGTAGACATTGCCTACACTGAGTCACCTTCCAACTATTGTCGGGTTTTTACCAACCGCTTGCGTAGAAAATGAAGTATCTCGCCAACCGGATAGCTCTACTGATTGCCTTTGGGTACCCGACTTAATTTGGCAATCAGGAATTCGTCGCAATATTAGCCTAGAAATAGAAGCTACTGGCAACCACGATCTCAGGGTCGAACTTGAAGGCCCAGTCGGGATATTTCAAGTCTTTAATGTATCTGCTGCACCAGCTCTTCCTCAATTCCGAAAGTTAACAGGAGACTTTGAAGGCATTGTTTCTGTGCGCGTGCAATGTCAGAAATCACCTGTTAATTCTTGTTCGACTTGTACATACAAATACAAGATTTGCTACTCCAGACAGCTTGGTTTTGTTTCTTCTAACTAAGGATTGTTGTAGGAACTTAATGACTGGATTTTCGTCAACTCGAATCTAGAGTGCATCTACCATTAGCCGCAACTAGCACGCACAAGACTGCAAATTGGCTAGTTGGACATTCACTCCACATTACATCTATGCATTCAGGTGAACAAAAATTATGAAACGAAATGCGATCGCATTCTTCCTAACACTCGGATTCACGTTACCACTATTGAGTTTAAATGCTACTGCATCGAGTCCAGTTTTCCCCGAATCTACTCCTCAATTGCAGCCTCTTTCCTCAGAAGCTAATCAACTAGAAACCACTACCAATACACAGATTGCTCTGACGGAAACCTCAGACACTACGCCTACCCAGTTTTGGTGGTTGCAAGGTGTGTCTGTTAACCAAATCAAAGCCAAGCTTAAGGAAGGTTATCGAATTATTGACCTGGAAGTAGAATCTACCTCTCCCTATCGCTTTAGCGCCGCAATGGTGAAAAACCAAGGTGCATATGCCAAGAAATGGTGGTGGTACTACGGTATAACGTCTCAGACGCTCAAAGAAAAACTCTCCCAAAATCGGGCTCGGATTATCGACTTGCAAGTTTATCGGGTCAATGGTAAAAAACGCTATGCAGTCGTTCTCGTTTCCAATACAGCTTCTGAAGCTAAGGCTTGGTGGTACTATACTGACCTTTCCTTTAATGACATCATGGCAAAAGCCAAGGATAATCAAGCACGCATTGTTGACCTCGATACCTATGTTGTCGGTGGTAAGCGCCTGTTTAGTGCTGTAATGATTAAAAATACTGTAGACCCCAAGGCGTGGTGGGTTTATTCCAACAAATCACCCAGCTTTATTAGCTCGAAACTCAAAGAAAACAAAGCCAGATTAATCGATATCGAAAGGCGCGGCAACAATACTTTTACTGTCGTCATGGAACGCTCTGAAGGTCAACGCTGGTGGTGGTACTACGGTAAAACCGCAGCGCAAGTTAATCAACTGTGGCAACAAAATGGGGCGAGAATTTTTGATGTTGAGCCTTACACCGTCAATGGCAACAAACGCTTTGCAGTGCTGATGCTAGACAACTAAAGGGCGCTCACAGGTCGGATGCCGAGACTACTGGCAACTATAGCGCTAGCCGCAAGGCAAGAGGCAAGAGGCAAGAGGCAAAAGTTAACTACATGCATCGCAGGTGCGCTTTCCGTATTAAGAATTTAATTCGCCACGGGTCGCACTTTTTCAGCTTTTATCAATGTCCTAAGCTTAATGCGTACTGCTATAACCGGAAGGGTGGGGCATACGGTCTTTATCTCAAGGCAGTGAACGGTAAAATTCTGGAATCGTCACAACGTGATTGTACTCATTATCCATCCACAGGATAAGTGACTGTGAAAAGGATGCATCTACCTCCACCACAGTAATAATCACAAGGAATTCAGACATGAAATCTCAAAATCCTCAATTTGAGCTAGGAACGAATGTAACGAATTTGGGATACTGACGAATATGACATTACCCTTAATAAAAATTTCCCCCATCTCCCTATCTCCCTATCTCCCTATCTCCCCCTCTCCCCACCCTACCCCTCACAGGGGTAGGTTTTTTACATTTGGGTAAAACATGGGACAACCCAGAGGGAGAGAAAAAGAAAAACAACGAACAAATGATGATTTTTAACGACAAATTAGGTATATTTTCTTATCCCCCACACCCCACACCCCACACCCTACACCCCACACCTGACGTCTTTGTAAAAAACATACCCTTGAAAGCCACCCTACCCACCCTCCCCACACTTACCACGCTCCCCCTTCTTTTTTACAAATATGAGATACACCCGGTTAACTCTCTAACTGTGATGTCTCCCAGATTACCCTGTTGTGGCTCCTTGATTCACCCTTAATTTCCCAAGTCGTGTAATATAGAAAATAGAATCCAGACTGGTATCTGTGTCAGGGTAAACGCAAGAATCAATAAGGCGGCATTATTATCAACAATATTGATATAAATATGCAATAGTGCTGAGAATCAAGGCTTAATATGGTCATAATTCTTGCCCTATATCACCTTTTGGCTCAATTTTTCTTGCGCTTACCCTGGTATCTGTGTCTTCATCCGAAATGACTCAGAATGAGTAACTTAGAATCAGGACTGACTTGGCAGCAGGCAAAAGAAATAGCAGAACAACTGCTTTTCCAAAAGACCCAAAAGCACCTTAATGATATAGAAATACTTGTACTTGAAGGTTCTTGGGCAGGACTAACCTATGAAGAAATTGGCAAACGAGCTGGCTATAGTACAGAGTACCTTAACAAAGATATTGGCAATCAGTTATGGAAAAAGCTGTCTGAAGCTTTAGGGGAAAAGTTAACTAAAAAGAATTTTAAAGTCGCTTTAGAGAGAGCTAAAACACAACTACAAACTAGTATAAACTTGCCCTCATCGCTCCGTGTTTCAGCAACAGAATTCCCTTTTCCAGAAGGTGCAGTAGCACCGTCTTCTCCCTTTTACATTGAACGAGATGGGATTGAATCTCTTGGCTATAAAACAGTAGTTAAACCGGCGGCGTTAATTCGGATTAAAGCCCCAAAGTTAATGGGTAAGACCTCTTTGATCATGAAGCTGTTAGACCATGCTGCTTCGGAAAATGCTCAAACAGTGTATCTGAGTTTGAATAGCGTCAATAAGTCCGTTTTGACTAATTTGGAGCTGTTTCTACGCTCGCTTTGCCTACAGGTTAGTCGGGAGTTAAAGTTAGCTAATCAGCTAGATAATTATTGGGATACGGAAATTTTCGGTAGCAACGATAACTGTACACTGTACTTTGAAGAGTATTTATTGCCCCAAATTAATTGTCCTTTGGTATTAGGATTAGATGATATAGATCGTCTATTTTCCTATAGGGAGGTCATTGAAGATTTTTTGGGTATGCTACGCAGCTGGCATGAAAAAGGAAAAATTGCTGATATCTGGAGACAACTGCGATTAGTCGTCGCCCATTCAACGGAAGTTTATATCCCCTTAGATATCAATCAATCTCCTTTCAATGCGGGAGTACCATTAGAACTAACAGAATTTGACCCAATTCAAGTAAAAAGTTTAGCTTGTTTCCATGGGCTTAATTGGAACAATAGTGAGGTTGAAAAGCTCATGAAAATGGTATGCGGACATCCTTATCTAGTACGTTTAGGAATATATGAAATTGCATGTGGAAAGATAACATTAGAGGAATTGTTACAAGCAGCAGCCACAGAAGCAGGTATTTACAGCAACCATTTACGACGACATTTGCAAGCACTACGACAAGCACCAGAATTAGCTAAAGCATTGCAGCAAGTTGTCACTTCATGGGAGCCAGTCGAATTAGATTCACTCCAGATTTACAAGCTACATAGTATGGGATTAGTAGAGCAGCAGGGTAATCGAGTCGTACCTCGATGCCATTTGTATCGTGAGTATTTTAGTCGAGTTTTGGTTTGAAACCATGAACCTAGATATGATCGAGTATCCTAGTTTTTCACTTAGGCAAGTGGCTGTAGAGTGGTTAGCCCAACATTTTCCCTATTCCCTACGGGAGCAGGTCTTGCAATGCTTAAACATTAGTACTATTTTCCAGTAAAACATGCAATTACCCATGAGGGGGCTATAGATAATGTACAAATATTCATCCAGGACTAGCTCCCCTTCAGACCTATTACCTATTACCGTCTTGATGCAGTCGCTCATGGGGGAAACCCCCAAGACCGCGCAAATCACGCTATTACCCATTACCTATTACCTTAGTACAAATGTTCGGCAAAAGTGACATGCTCCCATTCCCTACTCCCTACTCCCTACTCCCTACTCCCTACTCCCTACTTTCTCCGAGTTTGCGGATCCAAAGCATCCCTCAATCCATCCCCAATATAATTAATACTAAGCACTGTTAAAAAAATCGCTAATCCCGGAAAAATTGCCATATGAGGCGCTATTTCAATATAATTTTGGGCATCAAATAGCATCCGTCCCCACGTAGGAACATCAGGGGGAAACCCTAATCCTAAAAAACTCAAGGTAGACTCAGTAATAATCGCATTCCCCACCGCCAAGGTAGCCGCAACAATTACCGGACTAAGCACATTAGGAAGAATATGAGCCCAAATCAAGCGACGAGGTTTAGCACCAATCGATCGAGCTGCGGTCACAAAATCCATCTCCCGCACTGTCAAAAAACTAGCTCGTACTAATCGCGCCACCGACATCCAATTCAAGCAACCAATTACTAGCACTATTAATATAAAAACACCCAACTCTGGCCCAGCCACCTGCCGCATGACATCGCGGAATAAATAAATCACTAACAGTAACAACGGTAGCTGAGGTAATGCTAAAAATAAATCCGTCAGACGCATCAGGAAGGTATCGATTACTCCTCCATAGAAACCGGATAACGCTCCAATTAACGTCCCCAAAGAAATCGCCACTACCATCGCCGCAATTCCCACCGTTAAAGAGATGCGTCCCCCCCACAATACCCGAGCCAGTTGATCCTGACCTAAATCATTAGTACCAAAAGGATGTGCCCAACTCGGTGGCGCACTGGATAGACTAAAGTCAATTTTGTCAATAGGTGTTGTATTAATGAATGGCCCTAATACAATGGTAATTACCATAATTAGAAGTACAATAGACCCGATTACAGCCATTCGATCTTGGCGAAACCGACGCCATCCATCTCCACCAAAAAAATTCCACAGAACACTCATTTATTGTATAGTTTATAGGCTTTTAATTAGGTGAGGTACATTTTAGGGAGCAGGGAGTAGGGAGCAGGGAGCAGGGAGCAGGCAAGAGGCAAGAGGCAAGAGGCAAGAGGTAAGAGGGAAAAAATAATGTGTACCTCATAGCTATGATAAACGCTATCATGAATTGTGATATAGCGTTTCTAGGATTTATGAGGTACGGTTATCAACCTCAAAGTCCCCCTTATCAAGGGGGATTTAGGGGGATCCCTTTGTACCTCATGGCATAGCGATGCAGCGCGGTCTTGGGGAGGCAGCGCGGTCTTGGGGGTCCCCCCCATGAGCGACTGCCGTGGTTTCCCCCATGAGCGACTGCATCAAGACAGAGAATTGCTATAATTTTTCTTCCCTACTCCCTACTCCCTATTCCCTGTTCCCTGTTCCCTTTCTACACTATATTATTTGAACTCTCGGATCTAGAATGCCATAAAGGATATCAGCGACTAGATTGAAGACCACAATTAAAATAGCGTAGATAAAGGTAATGGCCATCACTACTGGTGTATCGTTTCGATAGATAGAATCAATCAGCAACGCACCAATTCCAGGTACTCGGAATACTTGTTCAGTGATTAAAGCACCAGTGAATACAGTGGGAATATCTAGGGCGACTAAGGTAACAACCGGAATCAGAGCATTCCGTAAGATATGGCGATTGACCACTACGAATTGATGTAATCCCTTGGCGTAAGCAGTACGCACGTAGTCTTGATTTAGCTGTTCGAGTATGGATGAACGAATAAAACGCATCAATACTGCTGCTTGAAATAATCCCAATACTACGATGGGCATGATAGACTGCTTGACTTGGATAATAAAACTATTCCAATCTGTTACTTTGAGTGTGCTGTCGTAGATAAAAGGTAACCAATTTAGCTGGACACTAAACAAAATAATGAACAGCAAACCAGTGAAAAAGGTTGGTAGAGAAAATCCTAGAAAAGCCAGGGTTGTGACAATGTTATCAAAGATAGAGTAACGTTTAAGTGCCGAAATTATCCCTAAAGGAAATGCCAGCAATACAGCAAAAATATAAGCAGAACCCACAACCCATAACGTAGTAGGTAAACGCTGGAGCATTAGGTCACTAACAGGACTACGGCTAGTGAAGGAGTATCCCATATCCCCTTGGAGAAATGACCACGCCCATTTAATATACCGAATCGGGATGGGTTGGTCTAAACCAAGAGCTCGACGAATATTTTCCCGCACTTCCGGCGTAATCGAAGGATTAGTGGCAAATTCCCCCATCGGGTCTCCAGGTGCTAAGGCCAGGATACCGAATACTACGATACTGATAGCAATCAAGGTAGGAATAGAGACTAAAAGACGATTAATTAGGTATCGCGTCATTGAAATTTATGATAGCGGTTTTCAATTTGGTAGGGAACAGGGAATCGGGAATCGGGAATCGGGAATCGGGAATCGGGAATCGGGAATCGGGAATCGGGGAAAAATCTTGTCTACCTCATAAGTCTGGAAAACGCTATAGTTAATTGAATCTTGAATCTTGAATCTTGAATCTTTTTAATTAACTAATGACCAATGATTACTAATATTATGTCAGGATAATTACCCTTCATAAAAATCTCCCCATCTCCCCATCTCCCCATCTCCCTATCTCCCCATTTCCCCACCCTCCCCACACTCCCGTCAATTATGGGTATTCAACCAGACTTGATATAACTATGACTTCCGCTTCCAATCCATAATGTTCCAAGTATTGCGATCCCATGGTGTTAAGTCATAACCTTCGAGCTGATTGCTAAACCCAGCTGCATCAGCCCGATGGACAATGGGCAAAACTACTACATTATCTTTAACCAGTAAGTCATTCATCTGGATAAAGATTTTCCGACGTTTTTCTGGGTCTAACTCCTTTGTAGACTGCTGCCAAAGCTGATCGTATTTCGGATTACAGTAGCGAGAGCGATTTTGCCCAGACCATTGATTAGCTTTCTGGGAAATTTCATCACAGGTATAAGTTTTCAGATACGCACCAGGGTCGGGGCTATCATTCCCTGTGGTGTACATTTGTAGGTCAGCATAAAAGCGTTGGTTAGTATCGGTGTTGGCTGGATCACCAGAGAAATAAATACTGGCATCAATACTCTTGAGTTCTACCCCAACTCCAATCGAGGCTAGGGTCTGTTTGACAATTTCCTGGGTCTTCTGGCGGACAGGATTGACGGATGTCTGAAACAACACGGTCATCTCGACCCCATCTTTATCCCGAATCCCATTACCATTGGTATCTTTCCAGCCTGCTTCCTCCAACAAGGCTACCGCTTTTTTAGGGTTAAATTCATAGGTAGTATTAGGGGAATTATATTGCTCTGGTAACACTAAGAAATTCCCTGTGGCTTTGCCCGTTGCTCCATAAAGCTGTTGAGCAATGGTTTCCCTGTCTATGGCTAGGTTAAAAGCCTGACGCACCCGCTTGTCTTTGAAGAACGGATGGGGGAATTTGACACTAGACCGTTCTCCAGACGGAGCTTGTTGATTGGGGTCGGTTTGATTCATTAAAATCCGTTCTACCAACGCCCCAAAGATAGCCACGACTTTACCTTTACCCCCTGCTTCCAGTCGCTTCAACACCGGTGCTTCCACTTGCAGATTGTAGGCATAATCCCCATCACCAGTTTGTAAGACTGCTCTAGCAGCAGAAGTAGCATCACCACCGCCTTTTAGTTCTACTCGCTCGAAATAGGGTTTATCCGCTTCTCGGAAATTAGGGTTAGGCTGATAAACTACAGTATCCCCTGGCTTAAATTCCACGACCTGATAGGGACCGGTTCCTACAGGCATCAAGTTGGCTGGCGCTTGTCGTGCATTGGCACCATTGAAATCTTGATATAAATGCCGTGGCAAAATCATGCCAGCACTACCGGAAAAGACTAAAAACCAAGCTGGATTAACATCCTTGAAGTTGACTTTGACTGTGTAGTCGTCGATTGCTTCAACGCTTTTGATAGTTTTATAAGTATTACCAGTGGTCGAAGCTACGGCTGGATTGGTTATGAACTCGTAAGTGAACACCACATCAGCAGCGGTGAAAGGGGTGCCATCGGACCATTTTACATTGCGCTTTAGTTTCCAAATCACGGACTTACCATCAGCCGCAATCCCACCATTCTCTACCGTAGGAACTTCTGCTGCCAAAAACAGCACCATATCGCCATTTTTGTCATAACTCGTCAGGGGTTCGAGGGTAATCCGACTGGCTTCGAAATCCTTGTAACCATTGGAAAGATGAGGATTGAGGATAGTCGGTGCTTGCCAGTACAGGAGCTTCAAAGTACTGTCTTGATTGGACTGCAAAACTCCAGTATCAGGAGAATTACAGCCAGTTAAACACAGAAGACTCAATAGAATCAGGATATAGTATCTAGTCAAAAATCGTCCCACCAACTTTTCTCAATAACATACATTTGCCGCAATTGTTGCAATTCTGCCTCAAAAAGTACACGTTTGACTAGACCAAGGAAATTGCCCCACTCGCGATTTATAGTTGATTTTAGGTAAGCATGGTGAATGCTTAGGATTTTAGATACGGTGGTTACGGGTAATTTTTGGCTAAGTATTGTTAATATAAGTAGTACTGCCTTGATGTTTCTTTACATGAGGTTTTTTGATGCGATCGCCCTGAGATAATTCTATGGTTTAAGGGCGATCGTTTCTCATAGTTTGCTCGATTGAACTATTAAACTATAAACGTGATAAATTGTCAAGTATGGGTTTAGTCAGACTGAAAGTACGAGAACTAGCACAGGAGAAGGGCTGGACACTCAAGGAAGTTTCTGACCGTTCCGGAGTGATTTACAGCACTGTAAGACACTATGCCCGCTGTCCTGGTCTAAAAACAATTGACTATACTTCTATGGATAAATTAGCCAGGACGTTTGATGTGATGGTTCAGGACTTAGTAGAAATTTTAGAAGAGTAAAGGAAATCAGCGCTAAATTCTTAAATTTTTCTAAACGTAAGCTATCAGCTATCAGCTATCAGCTAATGCGCTACGCGCACGCTACGCGAACAGCTGATGCGCAATCGGTGCTTTTGAATAAAATAAGCTGACGGCTGACCACTGACGGCTGACCACTGACGGCTGACCACTGACGGCTGACCACTGACGGCTGACCACTGACGGCTGACCACTGACGGCTGACCACTGACGGCTGACCACTGACGGCTGAATGCTTAACCGTCTCAAGGACCGGAATTGACGGGATTCTGTTGAAAGCCTCGAATTGTGCCAGCACGACAATCCCGCAGCCAAGTCTTAACCGCTTGACCAATAACACCATTAGTACTTTCCCGTGGCGGTGTGGGAAGTTTGCCTTCTGAAACAGAACCAATACGGGAAAAAATCATCACTAAGCGCCAGCCATCAGAGCTTTTGGTCAAAAATAGCCAGTGATAATTCTGAAGCTCGACAGCTTTATCCTTGAAATACTTACGCTCTAGGGTAGTTAGAAAAATTTGTTGAAGTGCTTCGCTATCCGTTGGGTTAGGTACAGTGGTCGATTGAAACGACTTAAGGGGCAGAGGTTCAAACTCTGGCTTTCCTGCCACGATTACATAACTGAAGTTGTCCACAGTGGAGTCTGAGCGCCGCGCCCTCTGAATCACTCGATTGGCATAGCTAGGTAAATCTTTAAGCAATAGGGAGGTTAACGTTTCCACCTCTACCGAACAGGTTTGATCGGGTGAAGGTTGAAGGTTGGCAGGTTGGAAGAAGGTTGAAGGGTTAAGGTTGGGAGGTTGTTCCCGTAGCTTGGCCAATAGGCCAAGGGTAGTAGATTGAGGGTTGGGAGGTTGTTCGCGTAGCGTGGCCAATAGGCCAAGGTTGACAGGTTGAAAGTTGATAGGTTGAAAGTTGATAGGTTGAAAGTTGATAGGTTGGAGGTGGTTTGGTTGTTGGGCTTTGGCGTTCGAGTAGGGTAGGTTCAACAGTAGACCTCTTTCAAAAGTAGTTTTCTGATAGTGTTTTCGTGAATTCTTGTCCACTGTTCCCTGTTCCCTGTTCCCTGTTCCCAACTTCTGAAAGAAGTCTAGTTGAAACTGTTCTGGGAAACCTTCCAGGTTCAACTTGCTAAGGTTCAACCCATTGATCTGTAATCCCAAGTAAGCAATTAGAAGTAATCCCCTCAGCTGAAAGCTATACACCAGTAACAGCTAATTCCTCACAAATCCTATTCCAGGCAGCGACTGGGTCGTCAGCAGCGGTAATTGGTCGCCCTATGACTAGGTAATCTGCACCGGCTTGTAGAGCAGCTAGTGGGGTCATTGCCA